>JBJTUI010000672.1:0-7516 GCA_046080625.1 Elainella sp.
GATATTACAGAAAATAACAATCATTTGACAAAATGACCACCCCCTTTGTGCGTACCTACTTGGGTTGAAGTTAGTTGTAGCAAGATCCCCTTTTTGAAGATGTTCAAGTTGAACTTAACGATTGTGGGCAGTAGAGCCTAGCCTTCCGGTGAACAGGCTGATCCCTCTGGCCCTAAATTCCGATGGGTAAAGGCTTTCACTCCTGCCCCGGTTCATCCTGCCAATTGATTAAACTCTATAGTTTGATCGAATTTGTCATCAGAATAAGTAATGATTCGAATCAGGCAATTCAATCGGGGTAATGCAATTGCACCTATGCTGAAACCTCAAGCGTGCAGCGAAAATTTACTGAGAAATTGCTGTTTAGAAGTAAAATCTTCACCGAAATTTTGTCAATCGGCAGATCGGAGGGTCTACTAACGCTGGGCTACTGAAGTTGGGACTACAGGCAAACTGTCAGCGTGCCTGAGGTGATCTATGAGTCGGGCCATGAGATGGGCCATGAGCTGAACCATGAGCCGGGCCATAAAAAATACCCCTGCCCCAAAATCGGGAGCAGGAGTGAAAAACCTAAAGCGAGTCGTAAAGCAGCCGTTAGGGCGGCCTACCTAATAGAAGTAGGCTCTGTAATCTAGAGCAAATGATGTTATGTCAAGCGTAAATTGAGCGACCAGAGGTCAATCAGCAGCTTTCTGCTGTTTTAGGTGCTTCAGGTGTTGCAACAGAGCTTCTGTCTCAGCCTGAAGATGCAGCAACTCTACCTGATGATTGGCCTGGTAGGGCAGAACCCGCTGCGGCTGGGCGTTCTGAAACTGGGTTTGCAAAGATTCCTTGGATATTAAAGCTTGCGTAGTCATTTTTACCTATTCACACCATACAGGTATTTTACAGGAGATTGCAAGCTCGATTGTATTGAATCAATCAATTCTATCCATTGAGCATGTGGCGCTTTTCCAACTGGCTTGCGGTCGTCGGGGTGGCTTGAATCAACAATCATTCAATAATCACCCGCCGAGGGACTATTGGGGGACATTAGCCGCGAGCTTGGGCAATCTGCTGGCGTAGCTTGTCGGCCTGCTCTAACAGCTCGGACTGGGGGTAGGCGGCCTGCTCTCCTGTTCCCAGCCACTTCAGCTGTACCGTGCTGGTCTGAGCTTCCTCATCGCCCAGGATCAGACAGGCGGCGGCTCCGCTGCGGTCGGCCCGCTTGAACTGTTTACCGAAGGCGCTGGCGCTCAGATCGAGTTCGACCGCAAATCCACTTTGCCGTAGCATCTGGGCCAGCTGCAGAGCCTGGGCTTCAGCCGCTTCTCCCCGCGACACCACATAGAAATCTAGCGGCAGCACCGGAGCCGTCCGCAGCTTTTGCAGCAGCAGCAGCAGCCGTTCGAGCCCCATAGCCCATCCCACTGCTGGGGTTTCGGGGCCACCTAGCTCGCTGATCAAACCATCGTAGCGTCCACCGCCGCCCACGGCGTTCTGGGCTCCTAGACCGGTTTCGGCCACGATCTCAAAGGCCGTGTGAGTGTAGTAGTCCAGACCGCGCACCAGGCAGGGATTGAGCACATAGGCGATCCCCAGATCGGTGAGCTGCTGCTGTACCCGTTCGAACCGCTGCTGGGAGTCTGGGGCCAGATAGGTCCAGATCTTGGGGGCATCCTGGACAATCTTCTGGGTGTCGGGGTTTTTGCTGTCCAGAATCCGCATCGGGTTGCGGCTGAGCCGATTTTGGGAGTCGGGATCGAGGGCGTCTTTGTAGGGCGTCAGGTATTCGACCAGAGCCGTGCGGTAGTTCTGGCGATCGGTAGGGGTGCCGACCGAGTTCAGATCTAGCCGCAGGTTGAGCAGACCGAGGGCTTTGAGCAGATCGAGGGCCAGGGCGATCACCTCGACGTCGGCCCGCACGTCGCCGCTGCCCAATACCTCCAGGCCCAGCTGGTGAAACTGCCGCTGCCGCCCCGCCTGGACGTTTTCGTAGCGAAACATCGGGCCGCAATACCAGAGCCGCTGGAGGCTGCCTTTGACATGCAGGCCGTTTTCGATGTAGGCCCGCACCACGCCAGCCGTGCCTTCGGGTCTGAGCGTCACCGAGCGTTCGCCCTTGTCGGTGAAGCTGTACATTTCTTTGCCCACCACATCGGTGGCTTCGCCAATGCCGCGAGCAAACAGCTCGGTCTGTTCAAAAATCGGAGTGCGGATTTCGCTGTAGGCGGCCCGGCCAAAAATATCCCGTGCCATCTGCTCGATCAGCTGCCAGTAGCCGACCTCTTCAGGCAAAATGTCGCGCGTTCCTTTAATCGCCTCGATCGCAGTCATGAAAAGTTCCAGAAATTCAAGATAAAACTGTAGCCCGACGGACCAGGGCAGGATACCGAAGCTCTGCCCCCGCTGCTGATTTCAACCAGGCGTGGCCCCAGCCCCTAGGCCGGGACACCGGTTTGCCAGGGACCAAACCGCTCCCCATAGTAGGCCAACACCTGCTCAACCCGCTGACGGGCCGCCTCGGTTGTTTCAGGATGATAGCGCAGCATCAGGCCGCCGATTTGGCTCTGGCTGTAGTCGAACATCTGGGAAGTCTGGGGCAGCAGCTCCACCTCCAGACCCTCAACCTGCCGCAGGTGGGCCGCCACCTCGCGATAGACAGCCAGCGGCAAACTGGGATGATAAATTTGCTGAGCCGTCGCCGACCCAGAGCCCTCGTCACGGATGGAGTCACTCATAGCTTAGCAGGGGGTAAACCAGCGGCCAAGCCTGACCAGCTGTTCAATATTTTGTTCAAGACCTCTGGACTAAGGATTTGAATTCGCGCCCCAATTCCGGGGATCTGCCGAACCTCAAAGCCCTCCTGCTTAACGCCCACAGGGCTATAGCTTGGGGGAGCTAGGGGAGATTTAGGGCCGACAGGGGCTGGTGGCGAAGCGATTCATCCTTTCATTCAGCAGCGCCATGATTCAGCAGCGCCCCACATCGGGGCAAGCCCCATGCTTCCTGATCCACATCCCCGATTAGCCCGCAAAAGGCCTTATTCAAAGCGCTTCGAGAGGTAGACCTAGGGCTCCTCAAGCAGCGGTTCCTCTAGAGGCAGAGACTTGGGCGCTATCTGATCTTTCGAGATTGGCAGCGTACAGCAGTTTACCTCATCAATGCAAACTTTACCCCATTGCAAGGCCCAGCGCACCAGAGCAACGCGATTGCCGGTCGCGGTTTTAGTCAGGATGTTGCTGATGTGATTATCGACGGTGCGTTTGCTAATTTCGAGTTTTTCGGCGATCTCCTGGTTGGTCAAGCCAGCAGCCACCAGTTCCACAATCTGCAATTCTCTCTCGGAGAGAGCGTTAGAGGCCTGAGACTCACCGCTTGAAATACCAGTCATAAATCTTGTCCTATCGGGGAAATCAACGGTCTGAGTGGAACATTCAGCTCAAATGTCGATGGGTTTGGGCTGTAGAACCTAGTCCATGCGCTAGGGCTGGTTAAATGAGTCAGCTAGCCAATGCCTTGATACGCTTCTGCCCAGCACCTGGATGCAGAGAGCCGAGGATCAGGTTGCTAGGAGAGTCAACTGTGTATATGTACTTACTACAATTCTAGCCAGTTTAGCAGGCCAAGACATCCGATAGGGACTCGTTCTGACAAGATATTTGCTGGAGATCACAGGTTTGGCAAAAAGCGCCAGATCAGCGTCGCTTTGCTGATATCTTGGTGCAGAGCAACGGCTGTAGAGAACCGGTGTGGGAGAACGATGAACAATTCCCTAGGGTGGCTGGGAGCCGCCGTAATTCTGGGTTTGGCAGTGGTTGAACCTGAACTCACTTCTGGGCTTGGACTCGCCTTGGTAGCACCCGCCTGGGCCGAACAGCCGCTGGCGGTGGTTTATCCGCCCGCTGAGCACGAAACCACTGCCTCCCAAATTTTTCTGATTGGGACTGCTCCCGCCTCGGGCGAGGTGACAGTCAACGGCAGGCCGATCCCGCGCAGTACGGCAGGCCACTTTGCTCCTAGCTTTCCCCTGGAGCTGGGCGAGAATTTGTTTACCTTGCGCTACGGCGAACAGGAGCTGCTGATTCGGGTGAACCGCACCGCAGCAGGACCAGTCGCCCCGGTTGGCGTTGCCTTTGGCGAGGGGTCGCTGACGCCAGCCGTCGATCTGGCCCGGTTGCCGAACGAGCCGATTTGCTTCAGCGCCGTGGCTCCGGCCCAGGCCACGGTCAGTGTTACGCTCAACCAGCAGACCATTCCCCTGCTGCCCCAGCCTAGTCCTACCGACCTGCCCCCCAACTCGGCGGTACTCACCCTCAGCAACCAGCCGGTTGCTCACCAAGCCGCAGGCGTTACCTACCAGGGCTGTCAGCTGGCGGGGGCACCTGCCGATCTGGGCCTGCCCGAGTTTCAGCTCAGCCTGGATGGCACCAAGGTGGAACAGGCCGGTGCCGGGCGGGTGCGGGTTCTGAATCCGGCCCAACTGGAGGTAGTCGAGGTCACGGGGGGCACAGCTCGCAGCGGCCCCAGCACTGACTATTCTCGTCTGACGCCGCTCCCCAAAGGCACGCGAGCCAGCGTCACGGGGCGGGAGGGCGACTGGCTGCGGCTCGACTACGGCGGCTGGATCAGGACCAGCGAAACCCAGGTGATCCCCAACGCGGCTCCGCCCCACAGCCTGATTCGCAGCGTCCGGGCCGAAACCACCCCAGACTGGACCGAAATTGCCTTTCCCCTCCAGGTTGCGGTGCCGGTCAGCGTCCAGCAGAGCGATCGCAGCTTTACCCTCACCCTCTACAACACCACCGCCCAGACCGACACGATTCTGCTGAACCAGGATGCTGTGATCCAGCGGCTCGACTGGCAGCAGACGGCTCCCGGCCAGGTTCAGTACCGCTTTACTCTCCAGTCGGCCCAGCAGTGGGGCTACAAACTGCGCTATGAGGGCACAACCCTGGTGCTGTCTCTGCGCCATCCGCCCCAGTTGACCTCGGCAAATCGGCGGTCGCTGGCGGGGGTGCGGATTCTGCTTGACCCCGGCCACGGTGGCCCAGAAGATCTGGGGGCGCGCGGCCCGACGGGCTACCCCGAGAAAGACGTAGCTCTCAAGATTTCTCAGCTGCTACAACAGCGCTTGGAGGCCCAGGGGGCGACGGTGATCATGACCCGCGAGGCCGACATTGACCTGTTGCCCCAGGATCGGGCGGCGATGATCGAGCAAAGCCAGCCCACCCTGGCGATCAGCCTGCACTATAATGCTCTGCCCGACGATGGCGACGCGATTAACACGGCGGGCATCGGTACTTTCTGGTACAACAGCCAGTCCCACAGCCTGGCGGCCTTTTTGCAGCGCTACCTGGTCGAAACTCTGGACCGGCCTGACTACGGATTGTTCTGGAATAATCTGGCCCTGACGCGCCCCACTACTGCTCCGGCGGTGCTGCTGGAGCTGGGCTTTATGATTAACCCGGAGGAGTTCGAGTGGATCATCGATCCGGCTGCCCAGACCCAGCTGGCCGATGCTTTGGCTGCCGGGATTACAGACTGGCTCTATCAGGCCACGGCGGAATAGGCGGGCCAGACTCAACAATTTGTCGATTCCTCGGCAGCTAACGGGAACATTGACCAGAGTTCGTTAGAACAGCTCCAGACCGAATCGACGTTAGGCTGGCTGCAATAGGCTGGCTGCAATTCGCCTCTGGTAAGCGAGTTTTTTAACGGGCGATCAGTTATTGTAATTAAGGCATTGAGGATTACCCGCACTATGGCTAGAACTCCGAGCGAATATGCGGTTCACATCATGATGGCAGGGGGACACCGGGAAGAGGTGCGATTTGCCACGATCCAGGACTTTCAGAAGTGGTATAGCAACGAGCTTGTCCCGAAAGCTGGTTCGACAGAATTTATCAACGTGCCGCTCAAGACAATCCAGGGCGAATACATGGTGGTGCGGCCCTCCCAGGTGGTGGCTCTGCGGGTTGAGCCCGTGTTCTACGGCAGCGTTGACCGCGAGTTTTAGGTTGCACCAGGATGTTTGCATCAGGTCAGTTTGCATCAGGTCGGTTTGCAGCGGGTCACTAGAGGGGGCATGAGGCATTTCAAACCATTGCGCCGACCGAACCTGCGCCTGGTTTTCAGGCTGCTTCTGGGTTTGGTGGTCGGGTTGGTGCTTAGTTTAGGGCTAGCCCAATCAGGTCCAACCCAATTGAGTTCAGCCCAGGTGAGTTCGGCTCAACCAGACCTAGCCCAGAGTTTACCTGGTCCAGCCGCCGCGACCGGTCCAGCCGCTAATCCCCCAGCCAATCAGCCAGCTCCCCTGCGCTTGGTTTCCGATCCAGCGATCCCGCTTGGCCAGGACGATCGGCTCTGGGCCAATCCCAGTGACTGGGCCGCCCTGATTGCCGCTATCGACCATTCTCTCGACTACCTGGAAACCGCAGCGGCAGTTGAAGCCTACCAAGGCTACCCAATTACCGACTTCAGTCTAGATCGGGTGCGGCGCAGTCTGGCCCGGTTTCGCCAGCTCGTCTTGACCAGCCGCAGTCCAGCGGCGCTCCAGGCTGCTGTGCAGCGAGAGTTTAACCTCTATGAATCAATCGGCACGGATGGCCAGGGTGCTGTGCATTTCACGGGCTATTTTGAGCCGATCCACCAGGCCAGCCTGCGGCCTACCGCTGAGTTTCGCTATCCGCTCTACGGACTGCCCCCCGACCTGAAACAATGGCCAACCCCCCACCCCACCCGAGCCGACTTGGAGGGGCGTGACGGTCTGGTTGTTTCACCCAGCCTGCGCGGTCTGGAAATTGCCTGGTTGCGCGACCGGCTGGAAGCCTACCTGGTGCAGGTGCAGGGGTCGGCGCGGCTCCAGCTCACGGATGGTTCAACCCTATCGATTGGCTATGCCGGACGGACGGATTACCCCTACGTCAGCATTGGCCGCGAGCTGGTCGAGGCTGGCAAAATTCCGGCTGAAGGGATGACCCTGGATGCGGTGAAGCGCTATTTTGCCCAGCATCCGGCTGAGCTGGATGCCTACCTGCCGCGCAATAACCGGTTTGTCTTCTTTCGGGAAACCGGGGGGTCGCCTGCGATCGGCAGTCTGCGGGTGCCAGTCACGGCGGGTCGCTCGATTGCCACCGACAAATCCCTGATGCCGCCGGGTGCTCTGGCCCTGATCCGGGCCGACTTGCCAACCTCGACTGGTTCTACTAGCCCCATCACCCGATTCGTGCTGGATCAGGATACGGGCGGGGCAATTCGGGGAGCAGGCCGGGTGGATCTGTTTGTCGGCACCGGCAGGGCAGCGGGTCAACAGGCGGGTCTGATCAACCACGATGGCCAGCTTTACTATCTGCTGCTCAAGGAATAACCCTCAAGCTGGCCTAGCGCGGCTGCACTAACTTGTCAGTAGCTCAGAAGGTAAGCCACTGGTTCTACCAGTGCGACTTGACCAGCTTTGAGCGTTCCCGGAGTTCCGGAGCGCAGGTAAAGTAACTCCCACGGTGGCTTGAACCAAACCGTAGGAGATAAACACATG
>JBJTUI010000673.1:0-4333 GCA_046080625.1 Elainella sp.
AATATGCAGCGATTCCTGCTGGAGCCGCGCCTGGTCCAGATTGTTGTATCCGGCCAGCACCTGCTTCAGCCGCTGTTTCACCTCAAACGGCTCCAGCTGCATCAACCGCTCGTAGGCTTCGTCCTGGGTCACATCGAGCTCCTGGGCCAGACCGGTCGTGATCAGCAGAATCAAGTAGCCAACCCGCAGGGTCAGCAGCCCGTTGAACAGCTGCGGATCAGATTTGATCAGCACGCTCAGGTAGATCAGCAGCTCCTGGGTCAGGGGGCGGTCGCGCACGTCGTTGCCGCAGAAGGACTGGATTTTCTCCAGGATTTCATTGGGCTGCATTGGGGTGACAATCAGCGACGCCTCGCTGTAGGCCTTGCCCACGGCAATCTGCTTGCCTCGCACCAGGATATCCGTGACGGCATCAGCCAGGTTCATGTCGCTCTTGTTCAGCAGACCTGCCGAGCGGCGGATGATTGCCCAGAGGTGGAGCTGGCTAGCCTTGCTGTAGACCTCATCCAGCAGGTCAGCCACGGTGACGGGCTGCTGCGGTTCTCCGATCTGGGTGTTAAACTCCAGTCCGGCCAGCAGGCTAAGCGATTCCAGAATATCGAGCTGTTCGTAGAGGTTGTCGGACTGGCGCAGGCGGCTCAGCAGCCGCGAAATGCTGGTTTCGTAGGACAGGAAGAATGACTGGGTGTTGGTCAGCGGCAGATTGCGGTCGGGGTGGAAGGTGAGGTAGTAGGGTACGGGGGCCGCATCTTGCACAGACGCCGTAAAGGTCAGCTCATGCACCTCGTCTACCCGCTCGACGCCTGCCGTCAGCAGGAACTGGCTGAGTCGGCCCAGTTTCACCGTCACCCCGTTGCAGCTGCCGGTTTGCAGCTCTTTCAGCAGCTTGAACAGTGGGGATATCTCAATGCGGCTGTACAGGTCGGCAGGGCTGCTGCCGTCGGACTTGCCATTGGGTGCATCCAGCTGCGCTGTTGGCTGGGCCGCCAACTCCTGGGAGGGCTGGGTTTGCTCCGGATTCATCAGGTTTGCCTCGAACATATCCTGCGTCAGCAGCAGGGTGAGCGTGGGGCGACCCGGCAATTTCCAGTGGCGCTGGATGTAGGACAGCTCGGCCTTGATCTGGGCCACCAGAAAGTTATAGTCGAGCGTCAGGTAAAACTTCTGCTGATCGAGAAACGAGGGCAGAAACACCATGCGCTCGCCGCGAATCCAGAAGATCCGCGAGGTGGTGAGGCTGCGCAGGCGGCGGATCGGGCGTCCGGTCAGCTTCAGCTGATCGTTGCGGCCAATCTGGTGGTAGATGGCGGCCAAGTCTTCCGCCTGCCGCACCTGGATCGGGGCAACCTGGGTGGGGGTTTGGGTATCGATGCCATAGGTGGCCAGCTCGGCCTGGAGCGCTTCAGCCTCGGCCAGCAGGGCAATTTGCACCAGAGGCTGCCGCACCTGGGCGACCCGCTGGTGGCGACCTAGTGGATCGATATCCCCAACCGACAGCAGCCCGTCGCGGATCAGCTCGCCCAAAATCCACAGGCTCTGGGCCCAGACCAGGGGCAGGTTCTCGTTGGGAAGGCGGGGCTGGCTGTGGGGATTGACCCGCTCCGCCTCGATTTGTTCAGCGGGAACCAGGTAGAGTTCTGGCAGCAGCCGCAATCCGTTCTGTTCCACCAGCAGGGCTTCCAGACGCTGGTGATAGAGATCGGCCTGCTCAGTGTCGCCTCGAAACAGGGCATCTAGCAGCAGATAGGTAAAGAACAGCGGCCACTCGCATTCGATATGCTCAAACTGCTTCAGCTCCAGCGGCTCATAGTGTAGCCGCGTTGGGTCTTCAATTGCCGTCTGGTGGCCGTCGCGCAAAAACCGCTTGCAGCCGTAGCGGCCCTGGAGCTTGTCGATGATTTTTTGGCGGGTGCGCTCTACCAGGGCCGGGTTATCTACGGCAAAGGCCGGGAAGCCAATCACAGCCAGCACCGCCGCATCCACTTCTTTAGAGGCCGACTCTCGCGGCAGCAGCGACTCTAGCGTGATCCGGGTGCGAGCAATCTCGTCTGGCAGCACATGCACCACCGAAGCCTGACTGCCGTCGATGCCAAACAAGTTCAGCCCGTTGATCGCTTCTAGAGCCGCCTTAGCAATTCCGACCGAGCTAGCGTTCAGCTCCGGGTTGCCGTGATTGATTTTATTGCCACGCTCCCAGATGCCATAGTCGGGGGTGCGATAGGCCCGCCCGATGTAATAGACCAGGTTTTGGATAAAGTTGACCTCGTCAATTGTGAAGATGATCTTCAGCCCCGAGGCGGTCATTTGGGCTAGCATCAGCAGAAACAGCGAGGTGGCATCGAGCTGGAGGTGGCCCCAGCCGTCATCACCCACCACCACATTGCCCGTGCTGGTGTCATATTTGGCGTGCAGGGCGTCCAGAGGCGACTGAGAATATTTGAACAGCTCGACTTTGCGAGACTGGCGCATCATCGCAAACAGCAGACCGCGCATCAGCTTGACGACGCTGTGTTCTAGCCTGTAGGCCCGCCCTTGGTTGTCGTCAAACTTGCGGTAGGCCAAACCCAGCCCCCAGACGGCCAGAATGCTGTAGATGTTGTCGCGCACCCAGGCATCTGTATAGTTGCCATGCACCGTGATTGCTGTGCTGGCGGGCAGCAGGCCCGTGATCGGATTCTGGCGACTCAAAATAATCGCTTCAACCTGCTGGTAGTAGGCGTTGAGCTGCATAGCAGGCGGAGGCGATGCAGGGGAAGAATCGGCAGCATTCATAGCAGTAACCCAAAGTAGTAACCCAGAGTAATAACCCAGCCTAGAAACAACTGAACGAATTGAGATTTTTGCAAAGGCTGTAAAAACAGCAGATCAACCACATGAGCGGTGGAGCGAAAACAATTCGCAGGCCCGGCTGCTTCACAAAAACAGCTGAATCAGAGGTCGCCGATGCAAAACATCGCGAGCTTGTCTTGTCTAACTGCCAATTTAACCTTACTAAGATTATCTATCAGCAGGCCCAACAGCAGATTTAGAGAAGCCAAAGTTGACCCGTCAGGATTTACGGCTAAGTCGGCCTGGACAACGCAGCGTTGGAAGCAGGGTTTGTCTGACCCAGGCTCACCCGATCTGCTGTTCGTTCACAGGTTTAGTCAAATCTTCATCTAAAAATAACAAGATTGACTGTAATTTCACTGATAAGCTGTTACTGTAGTCGAACAAGATAAATTGCCTTATCTGTCATCTTCACTGGCTTTCAATACTGATTCCTCAGAATTTCAATCAAGGAAGCTGTTTCGAGAAATCTTGACGATACGTATTAAATTATACGTAGTTGTCTTTGCTGAAGCAATTAGACTGTGAAGCCCTTGCCCAGCTAGCTGCCTCAAAATTGGTGATTTAGTTTTCCCAGAGTCGTGTAGGGACGGGCGTTGATACAGTGCGCAGCGTTTGTCCCTGCATTTTCTTCGGGTTCGCATCTACCGATTCGCACTGCCAGCATTACGCATTTAGCGCCTTCCCAAGAATAGGGCTGAGAGCAGAGGTTTGAGGCTCTCTCCTGTTCAGCAGTTCTACCCTGCCCCATCCTGATCTACAGAAAGACAGCTCTGCCAATCTCAGCAGAATAATTAAGTAAGAAAGCAAGAAAGCCCCCAGCGGGGCTTTATAGAGGTGTTGGAACACCTAGTCAGCAAATTCACAAGTTCAGCAACCCTATCGGCCCAAACCTATAGGCCAATGCCTAGAAGAAGGCTGGACGGTGGCGAGTCAGGCTGAGAAACTCTTCGCGCGTTTTTGAATCTTCCTGAAACACACCCAGCATGGCGCTGGTCACAGTCCAGGAACCGGGCTTTTGTACCCCCCGCATAGCCATACACATGTGGGTTGCCTCCATCACAACGGCCACGCCCTGGGGTTCCAGGGTTTCCTGAATGGCCTCTGCGACTTGACGGGTCAAGCGCTCTTGGACTTGCAGCCGCCGCGAATACATTTCCACAATCCGCGCCAGTTTGCTGAGGCCAACCACCTTCTGATTGGGAATGTAGGCCACATGGGCTCTACCCATAAATGGCAGCATGTGATGTTCACAGAGGCTGAAGAAATCGATATCCCGCACCAGTACCATTTCGTTATGACCCTCGTCAAAAATGGCACCGTTAATCAGATCTTCCAGCGACTGGTTGTAGCCGCTCGTCAGGAACCGCATCGCATCTGCAACTCGCTTTGGCGTTTTCAGCAAACCTTCGCGTTCCGGATCTTCACCGACGCCGATCAGCATTGTGCGAACAGCCTCCACCATTGCTTCATCTGCGTTGTCAGGAATGGTGTAAAGCTTCGA
>JBJTUI010000674.1:0-13378 GCA_046080625.1 Elainella sp.
GGAAAGCAGCGCTAACGTAACTCAAACTTTGATAACTGTCCCAAACCAGTTCGGCAGGCAGCTTTCAGAGGTCAAGCTAGAGCGCTGTATTGAAGTCGGTCGCATCATTTTGGCTAGCAGGGGGCAAGCTTGTCAATGCCACCTTTTCGCAGCACCGCCGCAGCCCTCGATCGCCTCCAACGACAGAATCGCTGTCCTAGCACCTTTTTTGTTACAGGGCTTAATCAAAACTCAGCATTAAACGACTTTTTGGCGGCGCTGGCCATAATCCCCAATAATTTGCTAAACCCTAGCGGTTGCGTTCTACCCTGTGGAGAACTCTAGCGGCACTGTGGAAAACAAACCAAGAGCTGTGGAAAACCTGTGAAATCCCTGGGGAAAGCCGAGACAGACAATAAGAAATATAAACAAAATCAACTGAGTCTTTCTGAAACGCTTGCCAGCTCTTGCTCTTCAGCCGTTTTCTTGAAAACCTGCATCGAGCAATCTGCTGGAAAAGAATGTCATGATTTCTTGACTTTAAAGGTTTCGCGACTCGGCTCAATATAGATACAGCATGAATGCAGCCCTCCATGTTCAGGCTCAATAAGTATGAATACTTATCAAAGTTGCTGGCTGCTAGAACTATTTCGGGTAGAAGTGAATTGCTGGAAAAAGGGCTGGGTGGAAAAAGGGCTGATGGAAAAGGTGTTTAGACAAACTGTTCCTCGGCTGCTAAATCATCCTTCTTGCAGCCGTATTCATTTGAGTTCACCTGAATAGAACATCTGCCTTAGTAGAGCTGTAGCCACCTTTAAAACCTGAGAATTCATTTTGCTGTCCTACAGCCTTACTTTCGTGGGTTTACCTGTTCTAGAAATCTCGCAAATCAGCGGCAGCTAAATCAGGGCTAAATTAGAAGTAGAGAAACAGCCAGCCCTAAATTCACCCAGATGCAGACGAAGCCCTGAGGACAAGGTTCTATAATGAGAGTTATGTTGCAATTTATTAAGATCAGCTCGCTAATTTGGGCAATTTTCTGGGGGAATCTATGAGCCAGCTCAGTTTGACCGAAATTTCAACCCAGTTGGAGAGTGAAAACTCGAAAGATCGAATGCTGGCGCTAGCAGCCCTGAGAGATGTGCCTGCCGAGGCGGCAGTACCGCTAATCAAAAAAGTTCTGGATGACGAAAACATCCAGATTCGCTCCATGGCGGTATTTGCGCTTGGCCTCAAACCCACCGCCGACTGTTATGGCATCCTGATTCGCCTGTTGGAAAGCGACCCCGACTACGGCATTCGGGCTGATGCGGCGGGTGCCCTGGGCTATCTGGAAGACCCACGGGCGTTTGAACCACTCTGCCGCGCTTTCTACGAAGATACTGACTGGCTGGTGCGGTTCAGTGCAGCTGTGGCGCTGGGCAACCTCAAGGACCAGCGGGCCTACGATGTGCTGGTACAGGCGCTTGACAGCCAAGAGGTCGTGCTGCATCAGGCGGCGATTGCGGCGCTGGGTGAGATCAAGGCCGTGGAGTCGGTGGATCAGATTTTGCGATTTGCCCAATCGGAAGACTGGCTGGTGCGGCAGCGGCTGGCTGAGGCGTTGGGTAACCTACCTAGCCCCAAGAGCGTTTCGGCCCTGCAATATCTGGAGAAAGATAGCAACAGCAATGTGGCCACAGCAGCCACCATTTCCCTACAGCGGTTAGCAGAGGGGAGCTAGAGAAATTTTGGCCTCCTTCGGCTGCTTACCCTGCTATTGATCTGCCGCCTCGCCCCGGTCAAATTGCTCCAGGAGCGCTTCGCTGTTTTCGGGCGTCAGCAGATGGTGTAGCGCCGTGACCTCATTGATCAACACGAGCATTCGCATCGTCACATCCTGAAGCTCGTTGATGCGCAATTCGGTTTCTAGCTCAGCGCTGTCGGCAGTAGATTTCGCACTGGATTTTGCAGCAGATTTCAGGGTTTGCACCGTCCACGACAGGCTGCCCAGATGCTGCTTCAACTGGGAGGAGAGCTGATCAAACAGCCGGTCTTTGGCCTGGAGCAGCTGGTGCAGGTCAGGGCTGGGCGATAAAGCTGGTCTACCGGCCTCACCGTAGCTCATGCTGGCCTGGAGATTTTCCTGCTTGCGCAGCTGGGCCAAAATTGCGGTTCGCAGCTGTTCGCTGGTGATGGGTTTACTCAGATAGTCATCAGCACCCAGATCGAGGCTCTGGCGAAACCCGGCTTCAGTTGCCGTCACGGTCAAAAAAATGAACGGAATCGAGGCGGTCTGACTCTCCTGCTGCAGGGTTGTGAGCACATCGTAGCCGTCGAGTTCGGGCATGAGAATGTCGCAAATGATCAAATCGGGCAGATGCTCCTGGGCCAGCTGAATCCCGAGACGACCATTTTCAGCCGCGAGGGTCTTAAAGCCTTCAGCTTCTAGAAAATTGACGATATTGGCCCGAGTCGTCCGCTCGTCTTCGATCACCAAAATTTTTGCCATATCAACACCCAACTGAGACAAATGCGATTGCTGCGAGCAGCTTCAGACTAACTGCAGCTAGTTGATTCTGGTCATCTTCCTCAACTGCGCTATTGCCTATATCTATAGCTTGAGGGAGCAAGGTTGAGCAATACCATATCCTTGCGCAAAATCGACCCCTAGTTCCCGCAGCTTCGCTAAAATTACTTCGTTTTCTACGAATTCTGCAATCGTGCGAATCCCGATTACGTGGCCAATCCGGTTGATACATTCCACCATGGCTCTGTCGATAGGGTCACTGACGATATCTTTGACAAAGTTGCCGTCGATTTTCAGGTAATCTACGGGCAGGTTCTTCAGGTAGGCAAAGGAGCTCATGCCGCTACCGAAATCATCCAGGGCAAAACAACAGCCAATCTGCTTCAGCTCGTTGATCAGCTGCACTGCCCGCCCCAGGTTAGTAATCGCCACGGTTTCGGTAATCTCAAAACAGATGGTCTGGGGCAAAATCTGGTGCTGGGAGAGCTGTTCCTTCAGAAACGGCAGAAAATGCTCGTCGTTGATGCTGGCCCCAGACAGGTTAATCGTGTAGAGGGACGGCTGACCGGAATTCCCGGATTGACGATAGCGGCTGTGGTCAGCAAAAAACGTGCGAATCACCCAGCGGTCGAGGGTGGGCATGAGGCCATAGCGCTCGGCAGCGGGAATAAACGCCATCGGCGGCACCAGTTCGCCCGTCTCGGAGATCATGCGCAGCAAAATTTCCGAATGGCCCTGGGGTTCGGGAGGCCTTGGGGCGGAATCGAGAATCGGCACGATAGCCTGCTGGTAGAGGCAAAGGCGATTTTCCTCTAGCGCCTTGAGAATTCTTGTTACCCACTGGCGTTCGCCTCGCTGCTGGGCTAGCTCCCGGTCATCTGCCTGATAGACATGCATCCGATCACGACCACTGTCTTTGGCAGCATAGCAGGCCGAGTCTGCCGCGCTCAGGACGCTGTTCAAATCGCCGCTGTCAGCCGTGATCGCCACCAGCCCCATGCTGGCTCGCACCGAGAAGGTTTTATCCTGCCAAATAAACGGAAAATCGCGGATGGCTTCCTGAATGTTGGCCCCGATCTGTTTGGCCGCCTCAATTGGGCAATGGTGCAGAATAATCCCAAACTCATCGCCCCCCAGACGAGCCAGCACATCGACAGGCCGCACCAGGGTTTGCAAACGGGTCGCCAGCTGGCGCAGCAGCTCGTCCCCAGCGAGATGGCCGCAGGTGTCGTTCACCACCTTGAATTGGTCCAGGTCGAGATAGCAGAGCATGTGCTGTTGGCCAGTTTCATGGGCACTGGCAATCGCTTCCGTCAGCTGTTGTTCAAACCCGCGTCGATTCACCAACCCGGTCAGCGAGTCATGGCTGGCCTGCCAGGAGAGCTTGCGCGCCAGAAAGTGGTGCTGAGTCACGTCCCGGAACACGATCACGGTGCCAACCATTTGATTGTCGCGGTCGCAGATCGGAGCCGCCGAGTGGTCAATCGCGTATTCTGTGGCGTCTCGGGCAATCAGCAGGGTGGGGTGGGTCAAGCCCATGACCCGACCAGAATTCTTCACCCGCTCCAGCAGGTTTTCGGTGGGCTGGCGGGTAGTTTCGTAGATGGTTTTAAAAACTTCCGTCAAGGGCAGTCCCCTGGCCTGGGCCATCGGCCAGCCCGTGATCTGCTCGGCCATCGGGTTGAGGTATTTGATGCAGCCAGCCGCATCGGTGGTAATCACCGCATCGCCGATCGACTCCAGCGTGATCTGGGCCAGTTCCTTCTCCTGAAATAGCGCCTGCTCCATGCGCTTGCGCTCCGTGATGTCCTGCCACGAGCCGATCATCTCAACCGGGTGGCCAGACCCGTCGCAAATCAGTCGGCGCTGGTCCTGAATCCAGCGATAGTCGCCGTCCCGATGTAAAAAGCGGTACTCAAACAGTCGCTGACCCTGTTCAGTCAGGCGAGCTAGTTCGTGAAGCAGTTGGGGCAGATCCTCCGGGTGGACACACTGCCGCCAGAACCAGGAATTCTCTAAAAACTGCTGCGGATCGTAGCCCAGTTTACTGATACTTTCGCTGACAAAGGTGATGCCGTAGTCGCCAGTGGGCTGGCTGCTGTAGATCACGATGGGGCTGGAAGCTAACAGTCGGCGCAGTCGGCGCTTGGTTTCGAGCAGCACCTGTTCTGCCCTGACCTGTCGGCCAATCTGCTGTTTTAACTGATCATTGGTTTTTGTGAGTTCGATCATTCGATCGTCCACGGCTGTTTCTGCTTTGACAACGTATAGATTTTTACTATATGAATCGGTACTCTCCGGAATGCGGGTTGACATGGGAATTAATCAAGTTTAGATAAAAAATCAAATTTGAATTTGCGCTGGGAGGCTAGCTAAAAGAGCAGTTGCCCACCTTAACAGATTCACAGATTAAACCTTGTTACTAATCACACAACCGTTCCAACTGGGCTGGAACTGATTGATCTCTATAGAAACTATTAATTTTACTAGGGCTTTGGCTCCAACCCCTTCGTCAAGGGTGGCTTCTGGCTTTTCGAACGGCATCCTCCTCTATGTTGAAGGGCTAAAGGGTTGCAATACAGGATAGCTGCGCTGCTCCAATAGATTGTTGCCCGTCTTTCTATTGGTCAAAAATTATACAGGGTATTACCTGTGTCAGGAATCCTACCATGGGGTTGGCCTGCCGTTGGCTCAACGATCTAGGCAGATGTCTGACAAGGATCGCAATGATTGCTGTCTCAGCGCCCCTGAGCCTCCTCTTCCTGTTGCTTCCCGCAGGGGTAGCCCGTCAGATTTTTTGGGGAGGTAGCGCCTGCGACAAGCAAGGGGAACGGTTCGGACAACAATTGGACTTTTCAAACATCCTCTAAACTCACCTCGATCTTGCTTTGCAGGAGAAGTGAAACCACTGTGGCGTTTCAACTTCTAACTCAGGGGGCTATTCTGCTAGCCAGCAAAGGGCGCATACCGCCATCGCGCTCTGAGATTAGGGAAACATTGGGCAAAACCCCAGGAAAACAGCTGGCAGCCCGACCCGACGGAGAAAGTCCGCAAGCCACGAAACACCAGAGAAACCCACGCCCAGCCCGTTGCTCAACCTGTTTGGGACCTCTGAAGTAGCGCCTGCCGAAACCCCAACACAATCAAAACATTGGCCAGGGTCAGAAAAAATTCTGCTCCGCCGTGCAGCCAATCCACGTCTGCCAAGGCTTTACCATAGGCTGTCTGGGCATAGAGGCCTGCTGGAATCGTCACGCCTACAAACAGGAGCGTCATGTAAAACCCGACCAAGGCCAGTCGAGGGGTTTGGGGCGAGCGCGTCAAAAACCAGAGAAATCCTAGGTAGGGAAACAGCGACAGGGCAAACAGGCTCTCTTTGGAAAAAAGGGCAGCAAAAAAGCCGCCAAAGTTCGAACCGGGGGCCGACGGTTCTAGAGAGCCAGCATTTGCCTGAATCGATGAAACAGGAAGGTGAGCCAGCAGATTCAGGGTGAAACCAAAACTATCTGGAACGATCAGCATAGGGGTTTGATTCAACGGGATAGGGGAGTGGCTTGACAGAACTCGACTGGGGCAGCAGTCAATTGCCGGAGGCGGCTCAGTAAACTTGGCTCAGTAGATTTGGCTCAATAGTGGCTCAGCAGATTTGGCTCAGTAAACTTGGCTCAATAGTGGCTCAGCAGATTTGGCTCAGTAAAACCTGGCTCTAGCGCGACTGCATCACCCGTCCTGAGCGCCAAATCCACCAGGCCGCAGCACAAAGGGCGACATTGCCCAACAGCGTCATCAGGGCTTGGAGCGTCACCAGCCATTCTAGAGTGGGAGCATTGTCAAACAGGTGCCAGGTGCAGGCACACATGGCGCTGACCAGGGCTGGCAGCATGGCAAAGGCCAGCATCCGCCAGGCCGGATTGCGCTTCACCTCGCTGTAGGTCCAGATCAGCCAGATGGCGGCAATCCACTCAATCACGCTAGAGACGTGAATGATCCAGGTTGGAATAGAAAGGGCATGCATGGGGAACAACCAAACGAGAGGAAATAGCAGGTAAACACAGCCAGCCAATCTCACAGGGACTCGAAACAGGCAGTCCTTCAGACGGCTCCGAGCGGGTCGTCAAGCATAAGGTATTTAATTTGATATCAACCAGTGTAAACGTCTGGTTCTCAGATTTAGCGTTGACTGGGCAAGTTCGTTTCCGGATTCTGCTTGCAGCGATCCGCTCAGCCTTATGCTGAAGAAGCGGTTGGAATCGCAACAATCTGCCGGTTTGGCTGTGCAGCCGTTTTGGCAGCCTCCGGTAAAATGCCCATTCAACTCGCTAGAGCACCCGTTAGAGCACCCGAACTTCCATGCGAGCATTGTTATGCGGCTATTACGGCAAAGGCAATGGCGGCGATGAGGCCCTTCTAGCCAGCCTGCTGCAAATGCTCCCGGCCCATGTGACGCCGCTCGTGCTTTCGGGCAACCCGGCTGAAACAGCCCGCAGCTATGGGGTGGAAAGCTGCGACCGCATGGCCCTACCCACCGTTTTATCAGAGCTTCGCCGATCAGATGCTTTGATTTGGGGCGGCGGCAGCCTGATGCAGGATGTCACCGGTATAGCCAGCCCCTTTTACTATGGCGGACTGATGGCCGCAGCCCAACAGCTTGGCCTCACCACGGTAGCCTGGGCTCAGGGAATCGGCCCGCTCAACCGCGCCTGGATTCGCAGCTGGACTCGCCTGATCTTCCGTCGCTGTAGCGCTGTCAGCGTCCGAGATGTGGGATCGGCAAAGCTCCTGACTGACTGGGACATCCCGTTTACTCTGGCTCCCGATCCGGTCTGGGCTCTGGAAGCTGAACCAGTTCCGGGTCTGTGGGATTTACCTGCTCCCCGGGTCGCTGTGGCGCTCAGACCCTCCTCCCAGCTCACCCCAGAGCGTCTGAGCTGTATTACCAGCGCTCTCGTTAGTTTTCAGCAGGCGACCCAGACCTGTATGCTGCTGGTGCCGTTTCAGGCCAGCCAGGATCTGCCGATTGCCCAGGCCCTCCAGGCTGCTCTACCAGGCCCCAGCCAGATTCTGCCTTTGACCCGTCCAGGCCAGCTCAGGGGACTGTTTCAAGGGGTAGAAATGACGATTGGGATGCGGCTGCACGCTCTGATTATGGCAGCAGCGGCAGGCTGTCGCTGTTTTGCCCTCAGCTATGACCCCAAGGTGACTCAGCTGATCCAGGATCTGGATCTGGCTGGACTGGCGCTAGAGGCTCTGCCGTTGAACGCGGCTGCCCTCTGTCAGGATTGGCTGGAGCAATATGCGAATGGTGAACCCCTGTCTAACGTCCAGATTGCGGCCCTGGTTGATCGGGCCAAACTGCACCAGGATTTTTTAGCCACCGCGCTTCGTCCGCGTCTCTAACGAGCCTTGATTGGGTAATGGGGACAAAGTTCCCACAAGGGGTTAACACCCCCTTCTACGCAATTCACCCTCACCCAAAATTGGAATTAGTCCTATCTCTTGGGTAAAGACAGGGGTCAAAGCATAGCGATATAAAATTCTTCTTATAAAATTTTATTCAAGCAACTTAAAGACACCTGGTCTGAAAGAGTGTTGCCAACTGAATTTTTTGTGTTACCAAATGAGGTGTTTCAAATCGGCCCTGAGATCTCAGGGATGCGATGTTTGAGATTTCGTGATCTATTCGAACATCCGTGGCTCTGGTGATATCATCGCATGAGCCGTAAAACCAGTCCTGCACAGGGATGGAACCCAATTGGGCCTGCTGTTCTCTACCCTGTTGCCGCCAACACAACGCCTTTGAGTAACCGTCATGAGTGAAGCCAACGTCCCCTTCGATTCTGTCAATCAGCCTGACTCAAATCAGCCTGAAGCTAACTCGATTGAATCGAAGACGAAATCAGCCAGTTCAGGCCGCCCGAAAGCGTTTTCTGAGCTGAAGGCGCTCACCGATTTGACCCCAGCGCAGGCAGAAACCAACCCAGCCCTGAACCAGAACGATGAGATTGAACTGGATATCAGCAAAATTTTTGATGCCAGCGCTCTGGATGGTCTAGTTTTCGAAGCTGAGGCTAATCACGAGGCTAATCACTCTGAGGGAGTCCTGCCCGATCTACTCGGAATTGATACTGAAATCGATACCGAGGCCGATCTGTGGGCCGAAGCCTTCCCCTCACTTCAAACCTTCGAGGCAGAGACCGCTCCAGAAGCTTGGGCAGAAGCTCAGGGAACTGAAGCTCGGGAAACAAAAGCCCGGGAAACTGAAGCTTGGGAAACAACAGGCTTGGAATCACAGTCAGCAGGTGAGCAAACGAGATCTAAAGACCTGAAAACGGTTCCAGCAGTGGAGCCCGGAATAGCAGAGCATTCGCTAGCAGACCATCCAGCCGAAGTTCCTAGTCTGGCCAGCCTGATTGGTTTGATTCAGGAGCTAAACCAGTGCAACGGCATCTTGATGGATCGGGTTTCCCAGTTGGAAGAGGCCCTTGAAACGAGCCAGTCTGCTTTACAGGCTGAGGTCGGTCGCGTCCAGGATACCGAGATTGGTCAGGACTGGAACAACTCACAGGATTGGGCCACGGTGCAAGACCAGGTGGCAAATTTATTTAATCAGCTGGAGTTTGCCCATCAAACTAACCAGCGCCAGCAGATTTTGATCGAAACCCTGACTGGCCAGCTCGAAAACAGCCAGGAGCGTGTGGCCCAGCTAGAACGGGAGGCCGCCCTGATCCAGCAGCGCTATGATGAGCAGGCCCAGTTTCTGGCTAAATCTGAACATACCAATCGAGACCTCCAGGCGCGGCTTCAGCGACAGCAGCGCTACACCCTGCAATTTAAGGTGGCGCTGGAGCGCAGTCTAGAAGTAGCGGCTCCGTCCTATGAGACCAGCCTCTACGAAATCAACCCTGAATCCAAACCGGTGTCGTTTGAGACTACTGAGAATCCCCAGTTTTTGCCCAAGGCCAAGCAGATCCAGCCCTGGTCAGCTCAAACGCAGCTGCCGCTCAGCCAATCTACCTGGATGAAGCTGCAAAGCTCCCTGTCGTCGCTCGCTGAATCGACAATGGCCGAAGAAAAATTCGCGGCTCCTAACGCCGAGGAGCCAGTCCTGCGTCGCGAACCCAAACCTGAGGTGCAGTCTGAGGCGGCCCAGCCAAACCAGCATCAAGAGACGACTGCACCCGCCACAGCCCATCTGCATTTACCCGCCTTTGGGATGCCTCTGCTGCAATTTTCCGACCAGGTTGATCCGTCAACCCCTGAGGGCCAGCCTACCCTCCCCGATCCGATGCTGAATCAGCTGAACGAGGTTGTGAAGCCCCTAGCCGATATGCTGGCAGAAGCCATGCTGGCCGGGTCTGCCGCTGCTGGTCCGATGAATCAGCCCGCTCCCCAAATTCCTCCTCAAATTCCTCCCCAGATTGCCTCCCAGCAGGACGGCGCCCCTGAGGTTCACCCTGCTCCTGAACCTAACTTTTCTGAACCTCACTCTCCTGAAGCCCAGCCTGACGACCTGCTATCCTCGGTGATAGCAGATGCGGAGGACGCGCTCTGGCAAGACCTGGCTCGCCTAATTGATGTTTCGACTGAGGATGTGGTCAAGGCCAGTCTTTCGGGCGATTTGGCCGCCTTCGAATCCATCGACTTCGCAGCCCTGAATCCGACAGCCCAGCCCCACCCATATCACGAGGGTCCATCAACAGCAGCCTTGCCAACAGGCGAACCTGATACTGCCATTGCGCCTTTGCTACATCGCCAGCACCAAGCCGGGCAAAGCTCCCCTGCTGCAACCCAGGCTGAAGAGCCTATTGAGCAGCCCTCGGATATTCAGGCTCCAGACCAGTCTTCAGATCAATCTACTCTTTCGCCCGCAAGCTGGCCATCACCCGTTGTCTATCCCTTGCGCCCGGTGAAGAAGCGCCACTCGCTGGCAATGGTTGACCTACCGACGTTCCCGCGCAACTAGTGCAGTCTGCGCTTCCAGAAATTTCCCCTGCCACCCATTCTCTGGATTCCATCTGCCCCAACTCTCTGCCCCAACCATCTGCCCCGAAAGGCTTATTTGAAACTGCATTAAAGCTGACTGAACCTGATTAAAACATCGGACTGGCAAAGTCCTGGGTCCAGTAATAGCGGTAGTTGGTCGTTCCCAGGTCAGTTTCTAGAACCGTGAGACCCAGGCCCATTTCTTTGACAGTGGAGCTGAGGATATTTTTGCGGTGGCCAGGGCTGGCCATCCAGGATTGCATCACGCTTTCCGGACTGGCCAAACCAGCAGCAATGTTTTCGCCATAGGTAAACGCTCTATAGCCCGTTGCCGCGATCCGGTCGCTGATCTTGGAACCGTTTGACCCCTGGTGACCAAAAAAATCATTCAATGCCATGTCCTGACTGTGGGCCTGGGCTGAAGCGTTCAGGCGGGAATTGAGCCGCACGGGCCGCAGTCCGGCTGCACGGCGCTCCTGATTAACCAGACCGAGGATCTGCTCAGCCACCGTAGGAGCGGCTGTTTGGGCGATTCCTGCTGCTGCGCTAAATTGACTCTGCGCCTCTGGCTGGGCTTGGCCCACTCCAACGTCAAGCCGATAGCGAGGTGTGCCGCGCCGTCGATCAACTCGAACGTAATAGGTGCCAGGTTCAACGGTTTGGGCCAGCGATTCGCGGCTAGAGCCTCGGCGAGACGACTGATTCAAAGTAGCACCCGCCTGATTAACCAGAGCCAAATCGGCATCGGCAGTCAGGCCAGAGAGCGCAAGATTTAGGCTGCTGCGCTGGGTTAAACGCAGTCGGTAATAGCGAGCCGGATTGGTTTCGCTGAGCACACCGCTATAGCGGGCGGACTGGGGGCGCACATCGGTCGCCGTCCGGAAAAGGGCTCTGGAACGCATAAACTTAGCCTGTGACGGTAGGAACTTGACCAGGCTAGTTTGTCTAAATCGTCTCCATATTCCGCTCGGTAAATCTGTCTAAATTTAGACACACTTAAAACAAAAATCAGTGGAAGTGCTACCCCTCCCCAAAATTACTGAGAGGTTCTACATAATCTATACGCTTGCAAATCAGAGAATCTATGGATTACGACAGCAGGCCATTTTAAGAAACCCAATCATTTGAAACAAAGAGTAAAGTATCTTTTATTACTTCCATCCCAGGACTGGCTCGATCAGATGTGGCATGCTTTTGCGCTCGGCCTGCTGGCCCTATTGCTGGCTCTATCGCTTGCCCTGGCCCTATCGCTTGCTCTGGGTCGTTGGATGCCTGGGTCGTTGGATACCCGACAAAAAAGCCTCCCGATGTCGAGAGGCTAAAGTCAAAAAGTACGAACAGGCAGAACGATTCAGTTTTTAGGAACAGCCCAACTGGGCCGAGTCGTTAGGGCAGAACGCTAAAGGGTTCAACCCCGTTACTGTTGATGCCGGTATTGGCCCGGAAGAAGATAAACGACCCCACAACGGTCAGGCCCGTAGGTCCAGAGCTGTTAGGTGTTGCCGGTGTGCCCGTATTTGGATCAGCCGGAGTGCTGCCGCCAAACAGGTCAAACCCTTCCAGAACCCCAGAACCGGCTGCGACCGTACCGCTCAGGGTAATCTGCCGCAGTTCCCGACCAATTGTGCTGTTGTCGGCCACAAAGAACAGGTTGTCGCCAATCACCGTGAACTGGTTCAAATTGGTCAGGGTGTTGAGTCTGCCGCCAAAGTCGGTTTCACCCAAGCCGTTGCCCAATTCGCTCAGCTTGCGGGTCGTAATGCCATCTGTGATCCAGAGGCTGTTGCCATCTACCGTGGGAGAGCCCGCGTCGCTGTCTGTGGCCGAGAAGATCAGGCGTCCGCCCACGTTCACCAGGTTGGTGGGAGTAGAGCTACCGTTGGGCAGGGTATTGATGTCCCTGACTAGCTGTGGTGCTGGGTTGGTATCGGCCAGGTTGACAGTAAACAGCTCATTGCCCGCGCTAGCGTCATTGGCCGCGAAGAAGAGCCGGTTCAGCTGGCTGTTGTAGGTCAGCTTGCTGGCCCCAGCATCACCGGCCCCGTTCACGTTGAACACCGTGAAGTTGCTGGGATTAGGCACGGCGCTAAACGTGTCGATTCGCACTACTTCCTGGTTGCCTTGAGTTACGTCGGCAATCAGGTATAGCGTCCCATTCACATTGGTCAGGTTGCTGGGCAGCGAACCATCGATTGCCCCATTCTTCAAAATCATCGTGGCCAGGGTGACATTGCCCCCGGAACCCACCGAGGCTCGCCAAAGCTCCGTACCGAGATTTTCATCTCGGGCTGCGAAATAGAGATCGTTCCCAATCACGGTGAAGCTGGGCGACGCAGCGTTAAATTCGGCAAAGGTGCCGCTCTCGGTCAGGTCTTTGGTTGTCAACGCCTCGGGCGTGGCGGTTGCCGAGTCAGTATCCAGACGGTAGAGACGCTGGGCTGGCTGACCGACCCCAGCAGGCGGAATGTTGGTGTAGAAGAATAGATTATTGCCGACTGCCGTCAGTTCGGTCGGGTTTGAGGAACCGGCCCCCGGCAGCAGATCGGCGACCTGTTTGGTTCCGGCTATGGTGCCGTCGCTGGTCCACAGCTCATTGCCCGAACCGTTGTTGGCCACAAAGTAGAGCTTGCTGCCGACGCTGGTGAATTCGCGCAGGGTCGCGCCCCGGTCGAAATCAAACAGGCGAGTGGTGCGGTTCAGGGTGCCGTCCGATAGCCAGAGCGAGGTTTTTGGGCCGCCCTGGGCATCCACCGTATCGGCTGTGAAATAAGCTAGACCATTGGCTGCCGTGAAGTTGTCGGCATTGGAACTGGCTGAACCGGGCAGAATGTCGCGCACAATGCTGGGATCAGAGTTGCGGGCCGAGAAAGCAATTCGCAGGTTATAGCCGGAGCCGTTGAAGGCGTC
>JBJTUI010000675.1:0-5398 GCA_046080625.1 Elainella sp.
GCGCAAGCTGGCCGCTCTGTCGGGGCTGAGCCAGGGCCTGATCTCGCTGATTGAAAACAACGAGCGCAGCATTAGCCCCGAGAATGAGGCGGTTTTGCGGCAGACGTTTCAGGCCCAGTTTTAAGCGCAGTTTCAGGCGCAGTTTCAGGCGCGCTCTTCTATCCAAACACCGCTGGCAGTGCTTGCGCCCCAGCTCTCCTCAGCCGCTGTCGGGGCAATCTTGCTTTTGTCAGGGTGCTGTAGCGATGTTCTCCTCAGCCGCGCAATCGCTTCTCCCCCTGTAGCTGCAAGATTATTTTTTGCATAACGGTTATCTATGCAACCGTTTTCCAAATAGTTCTGGATACCTATCGCTGGGATTTCGCCGATTTGCCAATTTCGGATATCGCCACCCCTGGCCTGTTCTCTAAAGTAGATCAACCCCAATGGACCAGTTGATTCTACTGTAAAATTCTTCGACATCTAACCCCTTATGACAGTCACCTACGATTCTCCCGCCGCCACCGCGCTTCCCTCGGCCCTGCACCCCCTGGAGCCCCTGACCGCCGCAGAAATCCTGACCGCGATCGCGATTCTCAAAGCCGAGCAATCCCTGGGCGAACGGGTGCGGTTCATTTCGATTACGCTGCATGAGCCGCCCAAAAGCCTGGTGTTGAACTTCGAGCCCGGTATGCCGTTTGAGCGCGAGGCATTCATCCTTGTGTTAGACAACAGCACCGCCAGTACCTACGAAGCCTTGGTGTCACTGACTAGCCAAACGGTGTCCTCCTGGCAGCAAATCCCCGACGTGCAGCCGCCGATTGCCCTGGACGAGTTCTTTGACTGCGAGGCCGCCGTTAAGGCCAACCCGGAGTTTCAGGCGGCAGTGCAGAAGCGCGGCATCACCGACCTGGACCTGGTTTGCGTCGATCCCTGGTCGGCGGGCTGGTATGCTGATGATCCGGAAACCGACCGGGGCCGCAGGCTGTCCCGTGCCCTCTGCTGGGTGCGCAGCAACCCCACCGACAACCTTTACGCCCACCCGATCGACGGGCTGATTGTGATTGTTGACCTAAACGCCATGGAAGTCGTGCGGGTCGAGGATCACGCCCTGATTCCCGTGCCAGCTGAACTGAGCAACTACACCACCGAATATGTCACGGACCTGCGCCAGGATATCAAGCCCTTAGAAATTACCCAACCCCAGGGGGCCAGCTTCGAAGTGCTGAACGGCCACGAGATCCGCTGGCAAAAATGGCGGATGCGGATTGGCTTCACGCCCCGCGAAGGGCTGGTGCTCTATACCGTAGGCTACGAAGACCAGGGCCGGGTGCGTCCCATTTTCTACCGGGCCTCACTGGTGGAGATGACCGTGCCCTATGGCGACACCAACATCACCCAGGCCCGCAAAAACGCCTTTGACGTGGGCGAATACGGCGTCGGCACCCTGGCCAATTCCCTGAAGCTGGGCTGTGACTGTCTGGGCGAAATCCGCTATTTTGACGCGGTGATGGCCAATACGCAGGGCCAGATCTTCGAGATTAAGAACGCGATCTGTATGCACGAAGAAGACTACGGCATTCTCTGGAAGCATACGGACTGGCGCACCGATCAGGTAGAAGTGCGGCGGTCGCGGCGGCTGGTGCTGTCGTTTATCGCTACCGTCGGCAACTATGAATATGGCTTCTTCTGGTATTTCTACCAGGATGGCTCGATCCAGTATGAGGTGAAGCTGACCGGGATGATGACCACGGGCGCGGTGCTGCCGGGAGAAAAACCCGCCTATGGCACCGAACTGACACCCCAGCTCTATGCGCCCAACCACCAGCATGTGTTCTGCGTCCGGATGGACATGATGGTAGATGGCGTGAACAACTCGGTTTACGAAGTCGATACGGAACCGGTACCTTTGGGAGAATCTAACCCCTACGGCAATGCCTTCTACGCCAAATCAACCCTGTTGGCGACGGAACAGCAGGCCCAGCGCCTGATCGACCCGTTTAAGGCCCGCTACTGGAAGATCGTCAACCCCTCAATGCAAAACCGCATGGGCTACCCGGTTGGCTATAAGCTGGTGCATGGCGAAAACGGCCTGCCCTTCGCCCATCCCGAATCCAGCGTCATGCAGCGGGGCGGCTATATGACCAAACACCTCTGGGTGACGCCCTACGACCCCGCCGAGCGGTTTCCGGCAGGCGACTACCCCAACCAGCATGCGGGCGGCGACGGCCTGCCCCACTGGACCCAGGCCAACGAGTCGGTTGAGAACACCGATCTGGTCGTCTGGTACACCTTCAACCACAACCATATCCCCCGCTGCGAAGACTGGCCGGTGATGCCCGTCTCCTACATTGGCTTCATGCTGAAGCCGGTCAATTTCTTTGACCTCAACCCCGCCAACGACGTGCCGCCTGCACCCCCTAAACACAAGTGCCACTAGTTTTGCTGTCTCCCGCTCCCTATGCCTCGGGCCGTATTCCTGAGTTACTGGTGGCGGGTTGAAGATTGCACCTTGTCAGGGCTGGAACACAGCCCCTAAGCAGCCCCGGTTCTGGACTCATGCTCCCCGCAGAGTTTGCTCCAGCAGCTTAACGCTAGCGTAGACCGCATCGATATGGGGAGTCGCCACGCCTACCAGTCGGCCCAGTTCGGCCACGGCTCCCACAATTGCGTCTACCTCAGTAGAGCGTCCGGCTTCGATATCTTGCAGCATCGAGGTTTTGTGGGCTCCTACCTTCTCGGCTCCAGCAATCCGCTGTTCCAGGGAAACACCAAACTCGACGCCTAATTTCTTGCCAATGGTTTGGGCCTCGGCCATCATGTTGCGGGCCAGTTCGCGGCTGAGCGGGTATTGGCAGATCTGCTCCAGGGTGGCGCGGCTGAGGGCGCTGATTGGGTTGAAGGCCAGGTTGCCCCAGAGTTTGACCCAGAGTTCGTTGCGGATCTGGTTGCGGATTGGGGCCTTCAGACCCGCCTGCCGCAGCACCTGGGAGAGGGTTTGCAGGCGTTCGGACTTGCTGCCGTCTAGCTCGCCCAGGGTGAAGCGATCGCCCTCCAGATGCTGTACAACGCCAGGGGCAGCCAGCTCTGCCGCCGGGTAGACCACGCAGCCGATTACCCGCTCGGCCGGGATGTGGGCCTCAACGGTGCCGTCCGGATCGACGCTCCGCACCCGGTAGTTGGCGTAGGGGCTGTCTAGCTGGCGGAAATACCACCAGGGAATGCCGTTTTGAGCGGTGACGACCAGCGTATCTGGGCCATAGAGGGCCGGGAGTTCGGGGGCAACGCCGGGCACCGATTGGGCCTTCAGGGCCAGAACCACCACATCCTGCGGACCCGCCTCAGCGATCGACTGGGTGGCCACCAAGTCTTTGACTAGATCGGCGCTGCCGTCCGCCTGCCTGAGCGTCAGCCCCTGGGTTTGGATTGCCTCCAGATGCGCGCCTCGGGCAATCAGCGTCACCGTCTCGCCCGCTAGGGCCAGCTTTGCCCCCAAATAGCCGCCAATCGCCCCGGCTCCGACAATGCAAATTTTCATGTTGCGTTCCCCACTACTGTTCTACCGGGCTCTACCGAGCTCTACCGGGCTCTACTGCTCTACCAAGCCCAGCAGCTCGGCCATTTTCAACCGCTGGAGTTTGCCAGTTGCACCCCGAGGCAATTCCGTCAGCAGGTGAATCCGTCGGGGCACTTTGAATTCGGCCAGGGAGGCGGTGCAGTGGTCCCGCAGCTCTGACTCAGACAACGGCTCGGCTTCCGACTTCAGCACCACAGCCGCCTGGATTTCTTCGCCCAGGGTTTTGTGGGGCACGGCAAAAGCAATCGCCTCGGCCACCGCCGGATGGCGCAGCAGCAGATCGTCTACCTCCAGGGGCGAAATTTTCTCACCGCCCCGGTTGATCAGCTCCTTCAGGCGGCCCGTCAGTCTCAGGTAGCCGTCCCCATCGATCAAGCCCTGGTCGCCCGTGCGGAACCAGCCTTGGGTAAACGCCTTGGCGTTGGCTTCAGGGTTATTTTCATAGCCGTCTACCACATTGGCCCCCTTCACCACCACTTCCCCCAGTTCGCCCGCAGGCAAGAGCTGGCCCGCCTCGTCCATAATCCCAACCTCGACCCCAAACCCGTAGCCCACCGTTCCCGGCTTGCGAACTGCGGGTGGCAGCGGATTGGTTGCCATTAGGTGGGCCGCCTCGGTCATGCTGTAGGACTCGATCACCGGAGCCTGCAACGCCGCCTCTAGCTGCTCGATCACGACCGGCGGTAGGGGAGCGCTGCTGGAGCGAACAAATCGAAACCGGTGGGCCTCAACAATCTCGGAATTGCGGCTGGCGCGGGCCAGAATCATCTGGTGCATTGTGGGTGCAGCCGAATACCAGGTGGGTTTGTAGGTTTCAACCCATTTCCAGAATTCCAGGGCGTTGAAGCCATTCGGACAAACCAGGGTGCCGCCCGAGGCTAGGGTAGACAGCAGACAGCCGACCAGCCCGTGGATGTGGAACAGCGGCATCAGGCAGAGGGTGCGGTCTGCCGAAGACAAACTGTAGGCTCCAACCAAATTCTGGGCCGAGGCCACCAGGTTGCGATGGCGAATCGGCACCCGTTTAGGACGACTGGTGGTGCCGCTGGTGTGTAAAATCATTGCCACGTCGTCGGTGACAGCCAGGGCCGTGGGTTTAGGGGCTCGTTCGGGACCACCGATCTGGGCCAGCGCCAGCGTGCCGTTTGGGTTGACGGTGGCCCTGAGAATCTGCATGTTGGGGGTTGCTGCGGCCAGGGCGGCTTCAATCCCAGCCTCTAGCACAATCAGAGCCGCCGCGTCCGTATCCTCGTAGTAGAAGCCAAACTCTTCCTGCTTGTATTTGGGATTGAGCGGCGCAGCAATCCCGCAGAGCGTGGTGGCCAAAAAGCTGATCACCATCTCTGGCCCGTTCGGCATGGCGATGGCAATCCGATCGCCCTGACCCAGCCCCAGTTGGTTGAGCCGGGCGGCCAAATCTACCGTATGCTGACGCAGCTGGCCATAGGTCAGGGTGGGCCGATCGGGGGCCATCAGGGCAGGATCGGGATCAGCGCCCGCGATCAGGTCAAGCACGGTGGCAGGTTTTGCAGCAAGAGAGATCATAGCGGCTTTTGTGGGCTGTGGTGTTGTGGGTTTGGTGTTGTTGGGAGGTGGGGGAGGTGGGGAGGTGGGGGAGGTGGGGAGGTGGGGAGGTGGTGTTGTGGGGGAGGTGGAGGATGTACGCCCCAGGGCTAGTTTCGATTTAGTCGAGTCCAGCTGGTAACTTGTCAGTAGCTCAGAAGGTAAGCCACTGGTTCTACCAGTGCGACTTGACCAGCTTTGAGCGTTCCCGGAGTTCCGGAGCGCAGGTAAAGTAACTCCCACGGTGGCTTGAACCAAACCGTAGGAGATAAACACATG
>JBJTUI010000676.1:0-12583 GCA_046080625.1 Elainella sp.
CATGTGTTTATCTCCTACGGTTTGGTTCAAGCCACCGTGGGAGTTACTTTACCTGCGCTCCGGAACTCCGGGAACGCTCAAAGCTGGTCAAGTCGCACTGGTAGAACCAGTGGCTTACCTTCTGAGCTACTGACAAGTTAAAGCCCTAGATAGCCGCAGGGTAGCCCCCGGGCTGACGGTCGAGGTCAGGGTACTGGACTACCCCGAGGTTGCTGCGGAGCCTGTAGAGACTCAGCCAGCCCCTGCGGAGCTATCGGCCCCTACTGAGCCTGAGCCAGCCCCCATAGACCTACCTCCGCCCCCATCGGCCCCTAGGCGAAAACCTAGCCGGTCAAAGCTAGCCTACTGCCAGTCTGAACTCCTCAAAACCTACGGGGCGGGCTAGTCCAGGTAGGCAGGTCCTAGGCGGGTTATGGCAGGGACCCCTAGAACCGTGGCGTTATGGCAGGACCTATGGCAGACTAGAAGTTGCAGCAGGACGCGGCATTACCTGACAGGACGCTGAGGCCCTTTAGGGGTCGGTCCTACCCCTCAGGAGCCCCCCTCAGGACGCTGGCCAGTCAGCATGGGCAGATGCACGGTTAGAATCGTCCAGCCGTCCCGGCTATCGGCAGCGATACTGCCATGCAGCATTTCTACCAATTTTTTGATCAGGGCTAGCCCCAGCCCAGTCCCGCCCTGCTGCCAGGGGTCGCTCTGGGGAATTCGGTAGAACTTCTCGAACATGCGGGGAATCTCATCCGCCGGAATGTCGGCCTCGTTGCTGATCTCAAATGTCGTGATATCCACCGGCTGTTTGCGGTCCCAGTGTAGGCCAAACTGCTGCGGGTCGGCATTGAGCTGCTGGGTGACTTTCAGGGTGATCGCTCCATCCGGCGATGTGTATTTGCAGGCATTGTTGAGCAATTCTGCCAAAATTCGCTCCAGGCTCTTGCGATCGGTGCTGACCTCTAGCGGCTGGGGCGGCAGATCAACCCGCAGATGCTGCTGCCGACTCTGGGCTCGCGAGATAAACGACGACATCACCGTGGGCAGCCAGTCGGGCAGATCGATTGCTTCGGGCGCGACCGTGTAGGACTCGTTTTCCAGCCGCTGTAGGTCCAGCAGATCGTTGATCAGCTCCGTTTCACGATTGCATTCCGCCTCCAGAATTTGCAGATAGCGCTGCTGGCGTTCGGGGTCGGGTGCGGTGCGCAGCATGTGGATCGCCAGCTTGATATTAGACAGCGGCGTCCGCAGTTCGTGGGATACCGTGCTTAAGAAATCATCCTTGAGCTGATTCAGCCGTTCCAGGGCCTGCACCTCGGCCTGCACCTCGGCATAGAGACAAGCCTGCCGAATCGCAATCGAGCACTGGTTTGCCACCTGTTTCACCAGGCGAATATCCTGTTCGCTAAAGGCATGATCCTTGTGGTGCAGCACCCAGAGGTCGCCAATCACGCCCTGATTATCGAGAATGGGGCAGGCCAGAGCCGCCACCATGCCCCGCACCGGGTTGGGACTCAGCGAGCAGAACTGGAAGCATTCGCCCTGCAACAGCTGGCTGTAGAGTTCCTGAGTCGTAGAAAATTTGGCCACCCGCCCCTGGTAGGGCGATAGAAAATCGGTGTATTCGTAGCAGGTGGTCGAGGTACCCGCCTCCAAATCGTAGAGCGATGCATTACAGCCCCGCACCTTCATCACCAGCGCCAGCTCTCGGATCGCGGCCTGCAAAATCAGATCGACATCCAGACTATCGCGCACCCGGTCGGTGATTCGCTTCAGGGTAGCCTCAAACTCGTAGGCTTGCTGGAGCTGGAGCGTGCGGGCCTGAACCTCGCTCTCCAGATGGTCGTTGAGATGCTGGATCTCGTGGTGTAGCTCAGAGTGGTGGATTGCAATCGCCAGCTGGGTCGTCAGCTGTTCCAGCAGGTGAATATCGTCGGGCTGCCAGTGGCGAGGCTGGCTGCATTGATGTACCGACAGGACGCCCCAGAGATCGCCATCTCGCAGAATCGGCAGCGCCAGCCGCGCCTGCGCCTGCTGCATGGGTGGAATTGCTTCGCCCAAACGGTCAGCCACTTCCCTCTGCCCCTGCTCATAGTCCACGGAGCGTTGTTGCCAGAACGCCTGGAGCGTTGACCCCAAACAGGTAGACCAGGGCGACTGAATCGCCTCAGCCACAGCAATCACATCGCCGTTGCTATAGCAGCGCTCAACCAGCACCCAGTCGGCCTGAAGAAATCGCCGAATCTCGGTAACGGCTGTGTTGAGAATAAACGCCAAGTCTGAAGACTGAAAAACCTGGAGAGCAATTTTATTGATTAGCCGCTCCCGCTCAAGCTGCTGACGCAAGCTCGCTTCAGATGCCGCCTCAATGGATGCAGCCTGAGAGTCTGGCTGATCTGCTCCAGCCGCATCGACACCTCCTTCGCCCCCTGTTTGATCGGCTCCATCTGCTTGCCGGGTTTCATATTGCGGCAGACCTGAAGAGAAGCTGATAGCCTGGGCCTGATAAAGAGATGACGAAGGCGGCATGTCATCGGCCTTACGCGCTGTAAAGCCAATGACCTGATCCGATTCAGGAGAGTTCATGCTGACAATTGAGTGAAAATTAACGAACAGTCTTACAGGCAGCGGTTGATCGAAGACCCTAAAACACAGCGCAATACTCAAACCAGCCGTGTAACTTAGTTGAACTGTGGTGAGCCAATATAGGCCAATCGGTAGCCTGTCAGTCACACCCTAGCAAATCGCTCGAAACGGGGCGGAGAAGCAAATAGGGCTGAACACACTTGTTCTAGTATTTTATTTCGCAGTCGTTAGACTGACTTGGAAACACCTACTGATCATGCCACAGACTTCCGTTAGATTACCGAACCCCTAGGGCCGGAACAACCTGGAAACCACGGGCATCCCGCTTCACCTAAAGATTTCAGGCAACGAAATTCCGCAGATCTACCGAGCTAAGCCCGGAATCAGGCCAAGTGAGTTGAGTATTATCAACGCGATGCCGATTCGCTCAGGAGATAGGGCTGTAGATCAAGCCGCTCATCCGGTCTGGGCGTCAGCAGTTCCGTGGTTGGTGGCAGCGTTGCCCGGAGTTCCTCAGGGCTGCCCTTGGCCCGCAGCACCGACACCAGCAGTCCAGCAAAGGTAATCTCCCCACCAGCTGCAGAGGGCAGCAGCAGCTTGGGCTGAAGCCATTCCACTACTTCGGAGGCGCTAGTTCGGCCCTTGATGATCGGTCCCAGCAGCGGAATCTCTAAATCCACGACTGGCGTAATCACAACATCAACAGGGGCGCTGGCCTTGAGGCTGGGGGAGTGGTTGCCGTGGGGCTCGTAGTAGAGTTTGGTGCCCGTGGCTAGATCGGTCAACAGGTAGCCATTTTCAACCAGCAGGGGGCCAATCGGCGACCCCGGCACCGCCTGGATTTGTAGCCGCTGATTCAACGTGAAGCTTTCCCCATGCCCCAGGGCTGTCACCTGACCGTAGCCCAGTTCCTTTACCAGTTTGGCCGCGTTGGGCGAAGCCACGACGGGCAGGCCGCGATCTAGCTGGCGCAAGGTTTCTGGATGGGCGTGGTCTTCTAGCCCCTGGGACAACAGCAGCAGATCCAGATGCTCAGGGATAGGGCGCGGCTGAGTTTTTTGACCTTTGAACAGCCAGGGCAAATTGCCAAACACCAGCTCACCGACCAGCCAGGGGTCGAGCAGAACGCGCTGGTCGGCCATTTCGATCAGCCAGGAGTTGTTGTCTAGCCAGGTCAAATACATGGTTGTTGGGTCGGTTTTTAACCGTTAGATATGAGCCAGGTTGAGCAATTCAGGCTGAGCAGCCCGTCCTAATTGTAACGTTTTGCTAATCTCGATTCGATAAGGTCCGGCTTAATTTGGGAATTTTGAGAGCACAACCCCTCACTCAGTTCTACCCCCACAGAACCATGGCTCTCGATACAAAGCGCAAGTTTGATTTAGCCATTGCGGCTGTCGCTACAACTGCTGTTACGCTGCTAGCCGCTGGCGCGGCCAACGCCGCCACCCTCTCTTCATTAGCGCCAGCCCTAATCTCAGCAAACAGCGCTCTGGTGCAGATCCAGGTTGACTAAAGCTTTGCCGTGAAACATCTTTAGCGCACCACAGTTTGCCGCCAGCCTTTCGCTACCAGGCACCAGTCTCCAGATTGGCCTCCTGATCGGGAGGCCAGCCGCTAAACCGCAGAACTTGGTGTACCGTTAAGAGAAGCTATTGGGTGAATTGGCCCATGAGTATCCAGGCCGCCCTAGAGGCCCATAACACACGCTTTGTCCGGTTGTTGTGGTGCGACAACGCTAACGTGATTCGGGCCAAGGCGTTTCACGTCAATTTTTTAGAGGAACACCAGACCCAGGGCATCAGTATTTCGGTAGCCCAGCAGGCGATTCCGGTGATGTATGACGCTCCGGCAGCGGGCAGCGGTTTAGGTCCGGTGGGTGAAGCCTGGCTGGTGCCCGACTGGTCTACCCTGAACGCCCTGCCCTACGCACCGGGCCACGCCAGGGTGATTGCCGATCTAATACATCAGGGACGGCCCTGGATGCTCTGCCCCCGCTATTTTCTAAAGCGGGTTTTGGCCCAAGCCCAGGCGGAAGATTTACAGATTATGGCCGCCTTCGAGAACGAGTTCTACCTGTTGCGCTGTGACGAAGCGGGCTTTTCCCCAGCTGATCAGACCGTATTTGCCGCAACTCTGGGCATGGATCTAAACCGGGTCGTGATCGATCAGATCGCCGAAGCCCTCTGGCAGCAAAATATCCCGGTCGAGCGCTATTACCCCGAGTCTGGCCCTGGCCAGCAGGAAATTGCCGTGCGCTACAGCGATGCCCTCACCGCCGCCGACCGCCAGATTGCCTTCCGCGAAACCGTGCGCGGCGTAGCGCTCCAGCATAATCTCTGCGCCTCATTTGTGCCCAAAATTTTTGCCAACCAGGCGGGCAGCGGCTGTCACCTGCATTTCAGCCTCTGGCGCGACGGCGAAAATTTGGTTCCCGACGGCTCAGGCCGTCATCTATCTCCAGTTGCCCAGCAGTTCATGGCTGGAATTCTGCACCACCTGCCCGCCCTGATGGCCCTGACCACCCCCAGCCCCAATTCCTACCGCAGGCTTCAACCCCATTTCTGGAGCGGGGCCTTTCGCTGCTGGGGTTTTGACAATCGAGAAGCCGCCCTGCGGGTTCCCAGCAATCCCTCGCCACCTACGCCTACCCACATCGAGCTGAAAACGGTCGATGCGTCAGCCAATCCCTATTTGGCCCTGGGCGCAGTAATTCTGGCTGGACTGGACGGAATTCGCCACCAGCGCCGTCTAGGTGAACCGGTGGGGCTCGATCCGGGTCATCTGTCCCAGTCCGCGCGAGACCAGCAGGGCATCGACCGTCTGCCCACCCAGCTTGGCGAAGCCATCGCTCACCTGAAGCGCAACAAACTGCTGCTGGACGGATTGGGGCCTGAACTGGCCCAAGCTTTTCTGGCCGTACGGCAGGCTGAATGGGAGGCGATGAAAAACCTGTCGCTTGAAGCCGAGGTTGAGCTGCTGCTGAAGCGATATTAATCCACCGATTAGCCTCAGCAGCCCAAAAGCTGGCCCAATTCCTGGAGCAGATGCAGCCGAAATCGGTCATAATGCAAACACCCATAATGCAAACGTCAAGAATTGCTGGATTTACAAAAAATTTTCTTATAAGACCCCAATAGGGGGTGACACCCCACAACACTGTAATGGCATAATGTGTTATGTAGATGCACCCTGATGGTTGGGAGAGTTCGCAAATGGCTCTCCCTTTTTTCATGCCGATTTTTGGAGTTGATTTTTTGGGGCCGAAATTCCGAGCGGCGTCCGAGCGATAGACTTTCGTGCCCAGACTTGAGAGACTTGAGACGCTAAGCCTGCTCTTCCCCAAACCACCCCATGTCTGACTCTGCATCCAAGCCTGATGTATTCAAGCCTGATTCTGCCTCCAATCCGCTGCTGACTTTACCCTACGAACCCGCCTTCGAGCGTTTGGGCGGCGACTACTCCGATGTGGTAGCTGCGGCAGAATTTCCCCAGCAGATCCTGCGGTTTCGCAACAACCAAGTTTTGACCCGGCTCGGCCTCGACCCCAATCAGGTGACGGACGAAGATTTCCTAGCCGCCTTTGGCCGATTTGAACAGCGCCAGCCCTTCCTGGCCATGCGCTACCACGGCTACCAGTTTGGCGAATATAACCCGGACTTGGGCGACGGGCGCGGCTTTCTCTACGGGCAGGTGCGCGGTCTGGATGGCGAACTCTACGACTTTGGCACCAAGGGCTCGGGTCGCACGCCCTACTCGCGCACGGCAGATGGCAGACTCACCCTGAAGGGCGGCGTCCGGGAAGTGCTGGCCGCAGAAATGCTGCAAGTTTTGGGGGTCAGAACCTCGCGCTGCCTCAGTTTGATTGAAACTGGCGAACAGCTCTGGCGGGGCGACGAACCCTCCCCCACTCGCTCCTCGGTGATGGTGCGCTTTTCCCGCTCCCATATCCGCTTCGGCACCTTCGAGCGATTGCACTACCTGGGCCGCAAAGACCTGATCCAGAAGCTGCTGGATCACGTGATCGAAATCTACTACCCGCACCTGCTGGGCCAGTCCGACGCCTACCTCCAGTTCTATACCGAGCTGGTTCAGCGCGTCGCCGACCTCACCGCCCAGTGGATGACCGTCGGCTTCTGCCATGCCGTGCTCAACACCGACAACATGGCAATTACGGGCGAAAGCTTCGACTATGGCCCCTATGCTTTCATCAACCAGTTCGATCCCCAATTCACCGCCGCCTACTTTGACTACGGAGGCCGCTACTGCTATGCCAACCAGCCCGCCGCCTGCCTCTGGAACCTGCAAAAGCTGCAAGCCCCCCTCAAGGCCGTGATCGATCCCCTGGAGATGGAGCAGGCTCTGACCGGTTTCGATCGCCATTACCAGACGGTCTACCGGCAGCGGATGCTGCGCAAGCTGGGCCTCGAAATCAGTCTGGAACTGGATGAAGAACTGGCCGACGAGCTGCTGAAACGGACGCTGCAATTCTTGTGGGAAAGCAAAATCGGCTACCACGACTTTTTCAAGGCGATGAGGCAGCAGTTCAGCCCCGACTGGCGTGAGGCGGTGGCGCTGGATTGGACAGGGCTGGAAACCAGTCAGGCGGCCTCCGAAGCAGCCCAAACCCGCTTTGCCCAATGGCAGGAGCTATATCAGCAGATTTTAGCCAGCCTGCCCAGTTCTGAACTGGAGCAAGTAGCTCAGCGGCTGCGTCAGCACAATCCTTTAGTCGTGATCGTCCGTCCCGAAATCGAGGCCGTCTGGGCCGAAATCACCGAAAAAGACGACTGGCAGCCGTTTTATGATCTGCTGGAGCGACTCTGGACGGCGGTAGAGAATTAAGAGAGTTCGGCGGTTGAAACCGCGTCTACAGGTACGAAGTGCGCCTGCGCACACTAATGGAGATTGATCAGATCGACGGTTTGCAACCAGCGCAGGCCGGTTTTGTCTCTGTAGCCGCGACTTCATCGCCCCTAGCCTCAGGGAAGTTCCCAGGTAGAAATCAACGTTTTTTGAGAATGGTGGTTGAGTTGATTGCGGATGTAGCTGACGATTTGGTCTAAATCCCGATTGCTGACGGTGAAAGCTCCATAGCCTCCTTGCCATTTGAAGAACTCATTTGGTCTGATTTTGTGGGTCATTAGGTGAGAAGAACCGCCTTTGACCTGTTTCATCAAGTTGGAGATTAGCAATGTTGGTGGAAAATCTATCAATAAATGGATGTGATCTTCTACTCCACCAATTGCAAGAACAGTACAGTTCAAGTGTTTGCACTCGTGAACAATCGCTGCATAGATTTGCTACTGAACTTCTGATGTGATCAAAGGTAGTCGATCCCATGTTGCCCAAACACAATGACAGTAGAGCTGCGTAAAATTCTCTCGCATACGACTCAACCCGCGCAGGCGGGTTTCGTCTCTGTAGATGCGGTTTTAACCGCCGCTTCATTATTCCCAGATGCCCTGTTGAAAAATTACTGACTGTCGCGTTTTGGAAACGAGCACTCTACCGTGATTCTCAGATTGCTTTTGGCGGTGCCTTTGGTGACGTAGGGCACTCCGGCTTCCCCACCCACCTCAATACCAAACTCCAGCGTCTGTAGTGCGAAAAGCCCTGATCAATCCTGAGTCATCACAGTAGCAAGCTGCTTTAAGATTTGCAGCACAACCGAGAGATCATCGCCATCTTCTAGCTCAAACGGCTTGGACTGGGCACAGCGCAGTTTGGATTGCACCAGCTTCAAAAACAAGAAACTGCTGCCGTTGGTGACTAGACTGTAGAGTGGGCCATAGAGCGGCTGCGCAGGGTCAGGGCTGGCCAGCATATTAGGTGAGCGCCTGCGGAATGCCGGGTTAGAGCGAGAAGCTAGAGCGTTTCGATTCAATCACCAAAACCCAGAACTGCTCCTGAAACACCAGCACATCAATTTTGCCTTTGATGGTGAGCTGTTCATCTTTAGTGGAGAGCTTAACTGGCTGCTCGCTGGTCGAAAAGAAGGGGGGCTGATAAAAGCCTGCCAGATCCAGCAGCGGAGAAACTACAACCATTTTGACCATTTCTTCCAGCATCGGACGCTGAGAGAGATGCAGAAAATTTGCCTTAACGCGATCAAGCTGGGCCGTTTCTAAAGCGGTGAGCTGCGGCAGATTCGTCTGCCATTCTGGGAAAAAATCGGCCTCAGTAACGCGCTGTAGGCCAAAGCGCTGCTTCAAATCGTAGAGCGTTACCTTTTCGGCTATGAGGCTTTGAGACATTGCAGATTCCTCTCGATTCTGTTCCAACCTCTAGCAGTCGTTACCGATGCGGCTGCATAGCCTTAGTTTTCAAATCGGCCAGATTAACCAAAATCAGGGTCAAGGATTTGCTTCAGCTCGTAAGGACAGGAGGCTGGAAATGTCTCTAGGGGTTGGGCAGTTTCCCTGGCTGCATCTCGACAGGCCCGCCGGTAATATTTTTCAATCCAGGTAGAGTCTTGGAGAAACCGCTGCAAGCTTGGCGTATCTTCCAGGCAGTCTTGAATCTTGTCTCGGCAGTTGGCAAGAGTCAGATCCCAACTTTTGCTTCTACGTTCCGGCTGATACTCACACTTCAACAAATGCATCAGCAGCACCTGCAAATAGCTGCCCAGCTCTCTTTGTTCACTACGCCCCAAGGATTCTAGTTCCTCTGCCAAATTCTCAACATCTAAATTTGCCCAGCAGCCTGTGCGCAAATACTTGGCCTGTTGCTGCGTCCATTCTAGAAAGTCTTGTTCATAGAGCGCGGCTTTACTCATTGGACGTTCCTTGTATATAGCTAGGTTTATAGCCAGTCGAACTGATCTTAACCCACGCCTCAAAGCAAAGAAGCGGACGAGATGCCCGCTCCTAGCCAAATTCGATCAGGTCAAGAGATTTAGTACTGCGGCACCGATTTATCGACTTCCTGGCTCCAGGCGTTGATGCCGCCCTTGACGTTGATGCCGTCGATTCCGGCTTTTTCTTTGAGGATGCCGATCGCCTTGGCCGAGCGTCCGCCCATTTTGCAGTGGACGATCAGCTTGTGGCCGTTCAGCAGCTCTTTCACCTTGGCCACGCCGTCGCCGTTTTCAATATCGGGCAGGGGGACAAGCACCGAGCCGGAAATTTTGGCGATTTCGTACTCGTTCGGGTTGCGCACGTCCAGCAGCACATAGTCATCTGCGCCGCTGTCGAGGATTTGCTTCAGTTCGGTAACGGTGATTTCTTGCATAGATGCTTGCTGTTGGGCTTCTGCCGCTTTGGCTTGAGGGATACCGCAAAACTCTTCGTAGTCGATCAGCTTTTCGATCACCGGGCGCACCGGGTTGGGCCGCAGCTTCAGCTCCCGGAAGGTCATATCCAGGGCGTTGTAGAGCAGCAGCCTGCCGTTCAGGGTCTTGCCCGTGCCCAGGATAATCTTCACCGTCTCGGTGGCCTGGATGACGCCGATGATGCCGGGGAGAATGCCCAGGACGCCGCCTTCCGCGCAGGAGGGCACCAGACCGGGTGGCGGGGGTTCCGGGTAGAGGTCGCGGTAGTTGGGGCCGCCCTCGTAGTTGAACACGGTCGCCTGCCCCTCAAACCGGAAGATCGAGCCGTAGACGTTGGGCTTGTTCAGCAGGACGCAGGCATCGTTTACCAGGTAGCGGGTCGGGAAGTTGTCGGTGCCGTCTACCACAATGTCGTAGGGCGCGACGATGCCCAAGGCGTTTTCGGCGCTGAGCCGGGTTTCGTAGAGATCGACCTGGCAGTGGGGGTTGATTTCCAGAATCCGATCCTTGGCCGACTGGATCTTGGGCTTGCCCACCCAGGAGGTGCCGTGGATCACCTGACGCTGGAGGTTGGAGCTGTCCACGATATCAAAATCGACGATGCCGATTCGGCCAATTCCCGCCGCCGCCAGATAGAGCAGCAGGGGAGAGCCGAGGCCGCCCGTGCCAATGCAGAGGACGCTGGCCGCCTTCAAACGCTTCTGGCCCTCTAACCCCACCTCCGGCAGGATCAGGTGGCGCGAGTAGCGTTCGTACTCGTCTCGATTCAGTTGAATGTCATCCAGATTTGGATTCAGCATGGTGAAATTGCAAGTTCATAGAAGGATGGGTTTGAGGGGTTTTGGCTTGCCTTTCTATTAGAGCCTATAAGGGCGGGCCGATCGCACAATTCCTGCATTTTAGAATTGGAACTGGCCAGGGGGTCTTTACCCATCAGGAATCTTTATTTTTTTGCCTTTCAATAGATCTCAATAGAGCGTTGACGCCTGCCGCCCACCCAACCGCTCGGTTGCTGCTGGTGGGAGCACCTGAAGCGACAGGGTGGCATAGCTGCCCAGCTGTTGACCGATGATCAGATAGCGCACCAGATCGCCCAACCCTTCCAACAGGCGAGCATTGCGCAATCCGCCCGCATCGACCGGCACAAACCCCAGCTCTGCGGCCAAGCCGATCACGGTGGCCTTAGCAGGGGCATGGTCCCCAGCCACAAACGCCGAAACCCGGTGATCTTGCAGGGGCGACGGCGAGAGTTCAAACACTTCCTGGGCCATCGTGTTAAAGGCCTTGACCACAAACGCCTGCGGCGCGTCCTGGGCCAGCTGTTCAGCCAGGGATTCTGCAATTGGCGGGTAGGCAAAATCAGCCGGAATCTCCCAGTTGTTGCAGTCGATGATTACCTTGCCGCTTAGAACTGCCGGGTCGCTCAGCAGCTGGCTGGGCAGAACCCCTCTGGCCGTCCAGAGCAGAACTTCGCTAAACGCAGCGGCCTGGTCATTGCTGCCGCCCAGGGCGTTGGGGCCAGCCGTTGCCGCCACAGCCTCGCCCTTGGCCGAATCGCGAGAGCCAAAAAATACCTGATGCCGCTCGGCCCAGAGCAGTCCCAGCGAACGCCCCATGTTGCCGCTGCCAATAATGCCGATTTTCATTACCTTCTCATGCGTACTGACAAAGAATAAACAGACAGGTACGTATCGTTTTGACAATTTTATATAAACAGACAGGTACGTATCGTGTCAAGTAAACTAGAGAAACTAGGCTGGAAAGCCATTGCCGGAGATCCCTATGCCCCGCACCCAGACCGACGCTCGCAGTCGCATCCTCGAGGTGGCCGACGCCCTGTTCTACCGCGAAGGTGTTCGGGCCGTCGGAGTCGATACGATCATTGCCGAGGCGGATGTGGCCAAAACCACGCTCTACCGCTACTTTCCGTCTAAAGACGATCTGGTGGTGGCCTATCTGGAGGAGCGCAGTCAGCGATTCTGGCAGCTGTTTGAAACCGTTGTGGTCGCCCCATATTCTGACCAGCCCCGGCAGCAGCTGTTCGCCCTGTTGGGCTGGCTTGACGAACTGCTGGCCCAGCCAGAAATCCACGGCTGCCCGTTTTTGATCACCGCTTCTGAATTTCCCGACACCCACTATCCCGGCCATCAGGTGGCCCTGACCTACAAGCAAACCCTGCGTGACCGGATCACCGCTCTGGCAGAGCAGGCCAATTTGCAGCCCGCTCCGGAGCTGAGCGCCGCCCTGATGATGTTAATTGACGGTGCCTTTGCCCAGCGTCGCCTGTTCCAGACCCACCCCAACGGGATCACCCTGGTGCAGGCCGCCCAACGGCTAATCGCCGCCTATTAGATGAGCAAATATTCGGGCTGGGCAAACAGCCGCGTTGTTTCTCAGGATTTAAGCCAATGGAGCGAAAACCCATGCAGCGAATTTCGATTGTCGGAACCTCCGGCTCCGGCAAAACCACCCTGGCCCGCACCCTGGCCCAGCAACTGCAATTTCCCCACATTGAGCTAGACGCCCTGCACTGGCAGCCCAACTGGACGGAACTGCCTGACGTCCTGTTTCGCGAGCGGGTGGCCCAGGCGCTGGGGTGAACGAAAAAAAGGGCAGTGATTGCTGAGTAGGTTATTTGTACCAAAAATCATGCCAACGCTGAGAGCCACTCAAATAACAAGCCCGTAGCGACATGACGGCTTCAGCGCCTTGCTTGGACCAGAACATACCCGATTG
>JBJTUI010000677.1:0-8791 GCA_046080625.1 Elainella sp.
TTCGCCGAGGGCTTCGAGCTGTTCCAACGAGAGAGCTTGCACCTGAGTGACGAGGTCTGACGGCAGATCGCCCACCCGGCGGGTCAAGAGCTTGAGGATCAACGACTGCCGTTCTTCTTGGCGGCCTTCTTGGCGGCCTTCTTGGCGGCCTTCCTGCCGTCCCTGTTCTCGTCCCCGCTGTTCGCCCTCTTGCAGGATCTCTTGATACCAGGGTGACTCTCGCAATACTGCCATGTCCCACCTCATGATTTGCTGCACAACTTCTGCACTCAATACAAAGCTAGCAAAGAATCCCAGCAGTGCTTCCAACTCGACCATCTGCTCGTCTTGCCGCAGCTCAGCCAGGGCTTGCTGTACCACGGCTACCTCTCCCCCGTTCTTAAGTACTGGCACAAACGGCAGCAAGACGGTGAGTGACTGCTCGAACACCACGGCGGCCTCGACTTCCCAGAGGTTAATCACCCGGTAGTCCTGCCTGGCTTCGAGACCCAGCAGGCTGGAGGAATAGCCTTGAGCAATCACAACTGAAGCAGCAGGCGGCAGGATGTTGACCAAGACCGGGTAGACCGGCAGGCCATACTTCTCGGCGGCCAGCGCGGCATAAGCATACATTCGGACAGGCAGATTGGGGCTGTAGCGCAGCTGGAGTTCGTTGAGGATCAAAAACTCGCCCCGTTCAGGACTTGTGACTTTGACCAGCACATCGTTGTCGCGACTGAGCCACTGGAACTCAGAGCCGAGGATTTCCTGAGCCACCAGATCAGACTGTTGCGTCACCCACTGCACCCAGGCGGTCGGGGCCAAACTGATCAGGCGCTTGCCGCCAATGTTTGCTTTTTTGACCAAGCTGCCTCTCCTCGACTGCATCTAAAACCCTAAACTGCGATTGATCAGCTCCCCAGCTTTGGCTTGGTTCCTCTTCTCCCAGATTGGGGGAGAGGCCGGGAGAGGGGGGCCGCCAAGCTTTGCTACTCGTCCGACTCGCCTTCTACGTACGGAGAACGATTTCCCGCCGAGAATCTGGGAGAACCGGTCAAACCGTAACACTTTGCAACATATAATATGAGGGTCAACATGGCAAAAATCACTGAAGGTAGAAGCGTTACATGCGGGTTGCAATCGCAGGAGCAGGATTAGCAGGATTAGCCTGCGCCAAGTATTTGACCGATGCTGGGCATACCCCCATCGTGCTCGAAAGTCGCGACGTGCTGGGCGGCCTGGTGGCGGCCTGGAAAGATCAGGACGGCGACTGGTACGAGACTGGGCTCCATGCCTTTTTTGGGGCATATCCCAACATGCTGCAACTCCTGGCCGAACTGGGCATCGAAGACCGCTTGCAGTGGAAGCAGCACACGTTGATTTTTAACCAGCCCGAAAAACCGGGCGTACTGTCGCGGTTTGATGTTCCCGACATCCCAGCTCCGTTTAACGTGATCATGTCGATTATTCGCAACAACGACATGCTGACCTGGGAGCAGAAAGTCCGATTTGCGATTGGCCTGATTCCGGCGATTGTCCGGGGCCAGCAGTATGTCGAGGAAATGGACAAATACAGCCTGCTGGAGTGGCTGCGGCGGCAGGGCATCGGCGAGCGGGTCAGCAGCGATATTTTTGTGGCGGCTTCGAAGGCGCTGACCTTTATCGATCCCGATCAGGTGTCGGCCACGATTGTGCTGACGGCCCTCAACAAGTTTTTGCAGGAGCGCTACGGCTCTAAGGTGGCGTTTTTGGACGGTTCGCCCACCGAGCGGCTCTGTCAGCCGATTGTGGATTACATCGAAGCGCGGGGCGGCCAAGTGCAGCTCAAAAAACCGCTGAAGCAGATCTTGCTGGCCGAAGATGGTGCGGTAAAGGGCTTTGTGATTCGCGGTCTGGATGGGGCTGCCGATGAGGTGATTACCGCCGATGCCTATGTTTCGGCCATGTCGGTGGACGCGATCAAGGTATTGATGCCTGCTGAATGGCGCTCGATTGAGTTCTTTAAGAAGCTGGACGGTCTGGAAGGGGTGCCGGTGATCAACCTCCACCTCTGGTTTGACCGCAAGCTGACGCCTCAGGTCGATCAGCTGCTGTTCTCGCGCTCTGAGCTGCTCAGCGTCTATGCCGACATGAGCGTCACCTGCAACGCCTACGCTGACCCGGATCGGTCGATGTTAGAGCTGGTGTTAGCTCCGGCTAAGGACTGGATCGATCGATCGGATGAGGAGATCATCGAGGCCACGATGGTGGAACTGCAAAAGCTATTTCCGACCCACTTTAGCGGCGACGACCCGGCCAGATTGCGCAAGTACAAGGTGGTTAAAACGCCGCGCTCGGTCTACACAGCTTCACCGGGGCGGCAGGCCTATCGTCCGGATCAGGTGACGTCTGTGCGGAATTTCTTCCTGGCAGGCAGCTACACAATGCAACAGTACCTAGGGAGCATGGAAGGGGCGGTGCTCTCTGGTAAACTGGCAGCTCAAGCGATTCAGGCCAGAACTGAGCTGGTGCAGCCCACCAGGAATCTGGAGGCTGTTTCGACCTGATTCAGTCCTGTCGGCCAGGATGACTGAACCGCTTGGCGCTCGGTAGGCTTTGGTGCATTCGGTATGATTTGAAACGGCATGCTGTAGAACTAAGTAGATGGCCCAGATGATTCAGGAAATGGCGGGGGATGGGGCACAGCCCAGCGCAGGGGATTGCCCCCTGAACCTCCTGCTGATCCTGGGTGAAATCAAGGCAATTTACTGATCTGCAGAACTATCGGGATTCGATTTGGGCAGATCAGGACAGCGAAAATTCAAAGCAAATCGCTGTAGACTGCTGTTTTGAGAGCATCTTCGTAGGAGAATAGCTGTTATTCCTAATTTTGGATTGCTGCCAGTTCGAAAGAGGTTGTGCTCCAGAGAGAGCGGCCAGTGAGATCGAATTGAGCTTGGATTAAGGTTATTTGCCTGAGTTCAGCCAAGTTAACCAAAGTATGCAAAATTGCTTCTAGGTCTGGATATAGATTTTGCCCAAGACCCTAGACGCGGAAAGTTTTAGTCAACCCTCAGTTTGCGATGTAATGCTGCAACTGCCTGAATCCCCCCGCATAACCACCCTGGCTCCTCTGGAGGAGGCCTACGAACTGTGTCGCCAAATTACCGCAGAGTATTCTAAAACGTTCTACCTTGGCACCTTGCTGATGCCGCCAGCCAAACGCCGGGCGATCTGGGCGATCTATGTCTGGTGCCGTCGCACTGATGAACTGGTAGACGGCCCGCGCTCCGAGCAAACCACCAACGCCACGCTGGATGAATGGGAGCAGCAGTTAGAGCTTTTGTTTGCAGGCCATCCGACCGAAGACGCCGACGTGGCGCTGGTCGATACGTTGGAACATTTCCCGATTGACATTCAGCCGTTTCGCGACATGATCGCAGGCCAGCGGATGGATCTCTACCGCAGCCGCTACGAAACCTTCGCCGAACTGGAGCTCTACTGCTATCGGGTGGCGGGCACGGTGGGTCTGATGACGACTCCGGTGATGGGCGTGGATACCAGCCGCAACGTGACGCCTTGGGCCGCCGCTCAGCCCCACATCAACCCGGAGCCAGAGGCGGTGGCTCTGGGCATTGCTAACCAGCTCACCAATATCCTGCGCGACGTGGGGGAAGATGCTCGCCGGGGCCGGATCTACATTCCCCTAGAAGATCTGGAGCGGTTCCGCTACAGCGAGAAAGACCTGCTGAACGGCGTGTTAGACGAGCGCTGGCGCAGTTTGATGCGGTTTCAAATCGCCCGGGCCCGCCGGTTTTTTAGCGAAGCCGAACGGGGCGTGGGCCTGCTGAGTCCCGATGCCCGCTTTCCCGTCTGGGCAGCTCTGGTGCTCTATCGCGGCATTCTGGATGTGATCGAGCGCAACCAGTACGACGTGTTTCAAAAGCGGGCCTATGTGCCCAGCTGGCGTAAGCTGCTCTATCTGCCGTTGGCCAAGCTGCGGGCTGAGGTGCTCTAACTCTTGCTCTGAACTGCCATGCAGCCCTGTCTCCGTCCTGCTCCCCTCCAGCCTGGTGATTTACTCTATGTGATAGCGCCCAGCGGTGCCCTGCGCGAAGGCCCGGCCCTGGAACAGGGGCTCCAAATCTGGCGAGATCGGGGCTACCGCCTCAAGCTCTGCCCCGGCTATGACGAGCGTTGGGGCTATCTAGCCGGAACTGATCAAGCCCGACGCCATCAGCTTCAGCTGGCCCTGGATGAGCCCAGCTGTCGGGGGCTGGTTTGCCTGCGCGGCGGCTATGGCGGAGCCCGGCTGCTGGAAGCTTGGCAGTGGCCCCAGGCGGTTAAACCCACCGCTTCGGCCCCAGCCGACCCGTCCGCTCCCTGGCTAATTGGCTTTTCCGATATCACCAGTCTGCTCTGGAGTCTGGCCTGCCGGGGCGTTTCGGGAGTGCATGGCCCCTTGTTGACCACGCTTTCTGCCGAGCCGAATTGGTCCGTGGAGCGGCTGTTTGACTGGCTGGAAGGTCGGGGAATCGCCCCCCTGAGCGGCAAGAGCTGGGTGGGGGGAGAGGCGAGCGGTCTGCTCCTGCCCGCCAATTTAACGGTAGCGACCCATCTGCTGGGCACGTCGGCCCAGCCCGACCTGACGAATACCATTCTGGCGCTGGAAGATGTCACTGAAGCTCCCTACCGGATTGACCGGATGTTGACCCAGTGGCGGATGACCGGCGCGCTCAACGGGGTGCGGGGAATCGCCGTCGGTCGGTTCAGCCAGTGTGAACCCGCCGCCAACCTGCCCAGCTTCACGGTGGAGGAAGTGCTGCGCGACCGGCTCAGCGATCTGGGTATTCCGATTGTGGCCGATCTCCCGTTTGGCCATGATGGTGTCAACGCGGCTCTGCCGGTCGGCCTGCCGGTAACTCTGGATGGGGATCGGGGTTTGCTGAAATTTGAGCCGGCCTGATCCAACTCCAGAGCGATGTTTACCGGCCCCAACTCAGAGAACATCAAAACTGACCTGCTGTCGTGATCTAGAGCCGAATCACCCCATCGGGCAACGACATCAGCAAATGACTAAGGCGAATTGAATCGGAGGACAACGAGGTGCATCGGGCTGCCGTTTCAATCCCTAGGATTCCAGCCATTAAAGCAGAAATCCAGGCCTGTCTGGCCCTAGCGCTTCCCCTGGCGGGTGCCCAGCTGGCCCAGGCCGCAACTGCCTTCATCGACACAATCATGATGGGGCTATTGGGCAGCGCAACGTTGGCCGCCGGGGGGTTAGGGGCTGCGTTTTTCCAGGCGCTCGTGATCATCAGCACCAACCTGCTGGCGGCAGTGAGTCCTCTGGTTGCCACGGCCTACGGGGCGGGAGAACATCAGACCGTGAGCCGGACTCTGGGCCAGGGCTTCTGGCTGGCAGCTAGTCTTACCCTGCCTGTGGCGCTGTTGCTTTGGTTGGCCGGACCGATTTTTCTCGGTTTGGGGCAGGATGCGACCCTAGTCGAAACGGCCCTGCTCTACCTGCGGGCAATCGTCTGGAGCGTTCCAGCTCTGCTGGGGTTTGCGGTGCTGCGCCACTTCGTCTCTGCCCTTTCTGACCCGCGCCCTGTGATTTGGATTATGCTGGCTGGCACGGCCTGCAACGCCCTGGGCAACTACGCCCTCGCCCTCGGCAAGTTTGGTCTACCGGCTCTGGGTTTAGCGGGCATCGGCTGGGCCAGCACCCTTTCCCTCTGGGGCATGTTTTTGGCTCTGGCGCTCTATGTGCTGATTCGACCGCGCTACCGCAAATATCGGATTCTCCAGAGCTTGGGGCGATTTAATCCCGCCGTATTTTTCGAACTGCTGCGCATTGGACTACCAATCGGCGTCCTGGCGGCTGTCGAAACCGGCATGTTTACCCTCACCACCTTCTGGATGGGGCAAATTGGCACTACGACTCTGGCCGCCCATCAAATCGCCCAGCAAACTGCCGTAGTCACGTTTATGGTGCCGCTGGGAATCTCGCTGGCTACAACCGTGCGGGTGGGACTGCGCCTGGGGCAGCAGGACTGGCAAGGTGCCAAACTGGCCGGTGTCGTAGGGATTGCCCTTTCGACTCTGTTTATGGGGGCAATGGGGCTGCTGTTTTGGCTGATGCCAGAACGAATCGTCGGGCTGTATCTGGATACCGGAAATCCGGCCAACCGCAAGGTGGTAGAACTGGCCGAGCGACTGCTGGGGGTAGCTGCCCTGTTTCAAATTGTCGATGGCATCCAGGTGAGCGCCTCCGGAGCCCTGCGAGGCTTTAAAGACACAAGAGTGCCCATGCTGATCGGTATCGTTGCCTACTGGGGTATCGGGTTAACCAGCGGCTACCTGTTGGGAGTTCAGCTGGGGCTGGGCGCTGTTGGCCTCTGGTGGGGCTTGGCCCTGGGGCTACTGGTGGCGGCCCTAGTGCTACCCTGGCGGCTGTTTGCTCTGGGAAGGAGAGGTAGGGGGATAGGGGAGATGGGGGAATGAGGGGAACCCCTAATGCTTCGCTCCTCGGTATTGGGTAGGCCGCTTGATCTGAAACAGCTGGTTGAACTTGGGAATGTCGCCACTGTGGCCCAGCACAATCACAACATCGTTAGCTACTAGCGGCATCGTATGTTCGGGATGGGTAATGATATCGCCGTTGGCTTTGCGCAGGGCCACCACAATAAACGTGCCTTTACCGCGCACTTCCAGGTCACCGACGGTTTTACCCACCAGGGGGGATGTGGTCGGAATATTCAGCTCGCTTACCTGAACATCGATCTGGGCCAGCAGTTCGTTCAGACGGGTGCGTTCTTCACTCTGATCGAGAAACTCGACCGTGCTGGGATGGGTGATCAGGTTGGCCATCCGCATACCGCTGATACTGGCAGGGGACACCACATGGTCAGCTCCCGCTAGCTTCAGCTTCTTTTCGGTAGAGGGCATTTCACCCCGAGCCACAATCTCCAGGTTGGGATTCAGCCCTCGCGCCGTCAGCGTGATAAACACATTCGAAGCATCGTCGGGCAACACCGTAGCCAGCACTCTGGCCCGCTCAATTCCAGCAGCCAGCAGGGTTTCTTCAGCGGTGGCGTTGCCCTGGTAAACCCGGTAATCGTTTTCTTCAGCGCTGCTGAGCCGATCTTCATTGTTATCAACAATCACAAAGTCCTGCTTGGCTTCATGCAGTCTGCGTGCCAGCACTTGCCCAATCCGGCCATAGCCACAAATAATGGTGTGCTGTTCTAGACTGGCTAAATCTTTAGCTTTACGGCGATGCTCCAACGCTTGTTTGATTTCGCCTTCCGTGATCATTTGGACAAACCCTCCTATGGTATAAACGGCAGCCGAAGATCCAGCCACAATCACGATAATTGTAAAAATTCGCTGGCTGGGCGACACGGGGCAAAACTCGCCGTAGCCCACGCCAAAAATTGTGATGATCACCATGTAAAAGGCGTCGAGGAACGGACAGCCAAACAGCATGTATCCTACGACTGCCCCCAGCAGGGTGGTCAGCAGCAAAATAATTCCCACAAAAATCCGCCGTAACGGCGACTGCATGACTTCTCCCTCGCCTCTAGGCGCTATGGCTCGCGGCTGGCCAACACCAGAAATGCCGTCAATATTTGCCCCTGCCAACCAGTAGCTTAATACTGGGCTTTGAATTCCCACTGTAACGGTCATGACAGCTTAACAGTCATGATACTTTGACATACCTCTCGCCCTGCCCTTCGCCCCTGCTCCTAGAAGCTAGCTGGGTCGGCTTCGTTCTGACCTGCGATTCGTCCGGTTGTGCGGTTGCGGGCAACTGTCCGCTCCCGAGGAGATGTGATAAGATAGATGGCTGGGTTTTAAGTAGGAATGAGTTACTTCCATGACATTGCTGCAAGAGCGCAAACAAGAAATTATCTCTGATTATCAGGTTCACGAAACCGACACTGGATCGGCAGATGTCCAGGTTGCCATTTTGACTGAGCGAATCAACCGCCTCAGCGCTCACCTGAAGATCAACAAGAAAGACCATGCTTCGCGTCGGGGTTTGCTGAAGATGATTGGCCAACGTAAGCGGCTGCTGGCCTACATTCTCAAGCAGGATCAGGAGCGCTATCGGGCGCTAATTGGCCGACTGGGAATTCGCGGCTAAGAAACGTTTTGAATTAACTCGAATCAACTCGATTGATCGCAGTTAGATTGCGATTAGTTGCAATAGCGTAGAGGATATCCCATGCCTGCTGAGCCAGATATGCCATCGCCGAATGGGCCTGAGGCAGGTGCTGCCAAAGGCTCGACCCAATCTGGCTCGACTCAGTCCGAGACTAGATCTGAGCTTAAGTCTGAATCGGCCAAGCGCCAACCTATGCCCTTCGAGCCCAAGCGTAAAGCTCCAAAGCAGGGCAAACCATCTGGCGAACCGGGCGAGAAGGCAGTTCAGCAGGCCAATAAACCGGCTAATAAACCGGCCAGCCAGCCAGCCAATAAACAGGCCAGCAAGCAAACAGGCAAGCCCGCTCGGCAGCAGTCCTCTAAGCAGTCCTCTAATCGGCAGGGCAATCGAGAGGGCGGCATTCCAGATGTCGTCAGCCGCCGTATGGTGAAGCGAATAGCCTGGTGTTCGGGCGTGCCGACCTTGCTGGGCATGTCTACCTTTGTGGTCAGCTACCTGGCCGTCAGCAATGGCTTTCCTCTGCCCACCTATGCGGTGCTGCTGGTCAGCCTGGGCTGGTTTGGCCTGGGAGTGTTGGGGGTGAGCTACGGCGTGCTCTCGGCTTCGTGGGACGAAACGGCTGGCAGCCTGCTCGGCTGGAACGAAGTGCAAACCAACTGGGCT
>JBJTUI010000678.1:0-6097 GCA_046080625.1 Elainella sp.
GATGTCAAACGGATTTTTCAGCGCTTAACCCTCGATCTGCGGGGCTATGAACGCTTTGGTTCAACCTGAAGCGGTTCATCTCCTGGAAATGACTAAATTCCATATCTAGTGGCAACCACGGCAATTCTGGAAGAACCGAAAATATCCAGTTCCCCTATCGCGATTTGTTTTTGCACTACCGCTATCTGCACGAACCTCGCCCCGCTTGGCAGGGCCAGCCTTTAGCCTATGACGCCCCGCTACCATTTGAACAGCGGCTACAGCGCAAGTTAGATAGCTTGACCAAGCCCCTGCGGCAGGTATTCGCCAAACGTTAACCCGATTTCAAGTAGTCAAGAGAGACACTAAAGGAAATTCTTATGCAGCGCGGTATCTATATTACAGCTAACGATCGCGTTATCGATCAGACGATTGCTCTGCTGAAAAGCATTCGGACCTACGATTCGGAAACGCCCGTGATTCTAATCCCCTACGACGATCACTACCAGGGCGTAGCAGAACAGCTCCGGCCCTATGGCGTCACGGTGTATGAAGATCTAGAGTTCATCGAGCGGCTGTCCTGCCGGTTGCAGCAAACCTTCGGCGAATCGTTCTTTGCCCGCCCCAATCAGTTCCGCAAGCAGGCCTGCTGGTTTGGGCCGTTCGATCAGTTTCTCTACATCGATACCGACATTGTGGTATTCGAGAAAATCATCAACACGCTCGACCACCTCAACGAGGTAGATTTCATCTGCGCTGATTACCAGCACGCGGGCGGCATTGCCAACGTGTTCAGCCCGACCGTGCTCGAAGCAGGCGTATTTAGCCCTGCCGAATGCCAGGAAATTTTCAACTGCGGCTTTTGGGGCGCAAACAAGGGGCTGATCTCAGAAGCCGACCTCTATGAAGTGTTTAGCGAATGCGCCGCCCACCCCGACTATTTCGACTTCTCCCAAAAGACCTCCGACCAGCCGATCATTAACTATATGGTGCTGAAGCGGATTCCCCGACGGCGCAATCTGGTGCGACAGGCCACCAAAGCACCCGGCAACTGGGCCGGTAGCCCCCACTTTGTCCAGGATGCCGATCATCCAGGCCGCCTGCTCGATCCCAGAGTCAACCAGCTGCTGCAATACCTGCATTGGGCCGGATTCCGAATTCAGCCCGGCTGCCCCTACTGGGAAGTCTGGGAGCATTATCGCTATCTGGGCGAAGAGAAGCCGGTCGCCGTCTTGCCAGCCCCAAAACCGCTCTGGAAACGGGCGCTGGCTAAACTGGGCAATCGCTAGGGCGTGTAGTTCATCATGGTCAGCAGCCCCTGCTGGCCCAGCAAAATTTCCCGCAGGAAGCTTAAAATCCCGACCCAGAGGATGGGGGTAATGTCAACGCCCCCGATCGGCGGCACCAGCTTGCGCAGCGGCACCAGAAACGGCTCGGTCGGCAGCACCACGATATTGAATGGGAAGCGGCTACCATCGGCCTGGGGATACCAGGTCAGGACGATCCGAAAGATGAACAGAAAAATCATGATGGCCAGCAGAGGGCCAAGAATCCAGGCGGCAAGGGTTGGTGCAGTCATGCGGTTGCGGTGGGTAAAAGCCGAAGCGTGGAAGATTAAAACTTGCTTCATCTAATTTTACCAAGCTGCTGCCATCCTGGCCTTTGGGTCGCTGGATTGGTCTGCCCTGGATCAACTCCTCCCAGCTGCTACTACCGACTATCTGCCGCAGGTGCTGCCAACGACTGGGTCTGTGCCGACTGGGGTTTCACATTGGCCTGGGTGGATTCACCCGGTTTCTCACCCAGTTTTTCACTCGGCTTTTCGGCCATTTCCAGCGCCTTGGTAAAGCTGGTCGAGCGAATCGTAGCCAGCTGGGGCGGATAGGCTTGGCCCAGCTTCAGGGCGTTGAGAAACTGCCCCAGGGCCGATTCAATTGCGCCGCCCGCATCCAGCACTACCCAGCCGCTGGGGGTTTGTTTGCGAAACTCGAAGTGCAGGTGGGGGCCAGTCGAGAGGCCAGTGCTGCCGACCCGACCAATCACCTCGCCCTGTTTGATGGTTTCGCCCGGTTTGACAAAAATCTCCGAAAGGTGGCCATAGAGCGTTTCCTCCGTGTCGTTCTCATGCCGAATCACTATCGTTAACCCATAGCCGCCCATGAAATCGGCAATTGCGATCTTGCCGGGAAACGCGGCAAGCACGGGCGTTCCCAGGGGCGCGCCTAGGTCGGTACCAGAGTGGAAGCGGCTTTCGCCCATGACCGGATGGATGCGCCAGCCGAATACGGAGGTGATGGCTGCCGGAATCGAGAGCGGAAACAGGAAGTTGAGTTTGCCGCTGGTGAGACGGGCCGACGGGCGGATTGTCAGGTTATAGAAATCCTTGCCGGAGGGTGTAACGCGACCATAGACTACGCCCAGCCCCAGATCGCCGGACGCCGCAGGGCCAGCCCCACCGTAGTAGGCGGCTGCGCTCCAATCACCCGAAGAACAAAGATTGTTGGGGACGCTCTGACCAGGCTGGACAACGGCCTGACAGCCGGACGAGCGCTCGGATAGGACTACATTTGGGTTGTCGGTTGCACCCAGCGCGTAGGGGGTGGTGTCGATAAAGCCACCGCCGTTACCAAATGTCGATTCGGCCTGTTGGGCCAGGTTGGGATTCACCAGACCATTTGCTGGCTCCCCAGCTGTTGCGCCGGTACTGGCACCCGCGCCACCAAACCCTTCGTCAATTGGAGACCCCGCTGAGTCGGTGCGATTCAGCTCCAGATCCACCGCTCTTTCGGGGGCTGGAGCAACGGGTTCGGCCACGGGCGGTTCGGCCATAGGCGGTTCGGCTGGAGCCAAAAGCTCTTGAGCACTCGGAACCGCTGACTCGACTGGCAGTTCTGACTGGGGCTCTAAAGGAGCCTCAATTTGGGCCACAGCAGGCATCACCACCTGGTTCAACATCGCTAAACTCAGGCTACCCACCCAGAAAACACGAGCCAGGGGCAGCTTGGCAGTGCGACTGCGGGAAGAATTTTCAGGAAAAGGCGGTTGGGGGAATTTACACGGTCGAGTCATTCTACATCCTCACAATCATCCGGCATCCTTACAGGGCTGGGATCAGGCTGGGCTCCAAACTAGAGTTTCAACTGGGGCATGACGCCCATCAAAATACCACACCCTTGACGCAGATGGCCCGATTCAGTTCCAAAGATTGGCCGATTGGATTAAGCTGAGTCAACTTAGTGTAGCAAAAGCTTTTGATCGTGCGCTGGCTAGGGGGAACCTGTCAGCTAGGCTATTCTCTTCTAGCCGTGCTACCCGTCAGAGCTTCTAGCAGCCGCCACCGTTTACCTATTTCAAGGGCGATAGTTGCCTCAAGCGCGATAGCCGATCGCTATGCAGCAAGTAGGCTGTGCAGCAGGTAGACAGTCTGCTAAAGTGTCACATCTTAGCGAACTATCACAGGGCTATCACAATAGATTGCCGAAACAGATCACTGAAGACTGCCAGTTCAGTAGACTAACACCGTAGTTAAGTAGATGGCCCCAAGGATTGGGGGAATCAGGGGCGGTGGGGCTGCGCCCCAGGCAGGAGGTTTGCCCCCTGCATCCCCTAGCTGCTCCTGGGTTTAATCCAGGCAATTGATTTAATACAAGATCCCTATAGACACGGCGTTTCGCAGCCGACAGCGTTTGGCTGAATTCCAGAGTTGCCAATTGTTTTAACCGGTTGCTCTAACTGGGCTGCTGGTCAACATAGCCCCTGAATCAACTGGCCTCTACATTAGGTTGCTAACCTCCCTAGTTTAATGGGGCTTTCAGAATCATCATGCAGAAGTTCATCCCTCGAAACCAGAGAGAACCATTGAAGATTTGATTAGGAAACCGTTCGTTTCAGGAATTTAAAGGTGAACTTGAGAAATAGGTAATAGCATCTCACCACCCTTCCATCGCCATCGTCACTTGACCTATGCATCCTCCTCTGCGTCGGCTTGGCCTCTCTCTCATGCTTACTCTGGGCGTGGTTGCCTGGCATCAGCAGCCCAACCATCTGGTGACCCAGTCCCTGTCGGTGCGCCCGTTTTCGACCGAATCGCTGCCGTCCCGGTCTATTTTTAACCCCAAGTCGCCCTTCCAGCCCGCACCCTCGTTTTCTCTAGCCCAGTGGGACCGTTCGGGTCAGCTAGAGCAGCAGCTGCTCAGGGCGGTTGAGCGAGGCAATTTAGACCAGGTGACATCAGTTCTGAACCAGGGAGCTAACCCCAATACAGGCGGTTCCTCCGGCGGCTATCCCCTCAGCACTGCGGTGCAACGCAGCCAGACCGACATTGTGCAGGCGCTGCTGAATCACGGCGCGTCGCCCAACATTACATCAGATGAGGGCTACACTCCCCTGGTCGAGGCGCTGGTAGCTCAGGAGTCAGCCATTGTTAGACTGCTGCTCGAGCATGGGGCCAACCCCAACCAGACGGCAGCAGGCATGACGCCCCTGGCGCTGGCCATTGACAACAACGATGCCACCCTGGTACGGCTCTTGCTGAACCACGGGGCCGACCGGCAGCAAACTTCCCAGGGGCAAACGCCGCTTGAGCTGGCTGAGGCCCAGGGCAATGCTGAGATTCTGCGCCTGCTGCGCCAATAACCTGCTGCGCCAAGGAACCGTCCGCTTGCGGATCTCGGGAACTGAGCCGACAATAGGCAAGTCCGATCAGCAAAGCGTTCTTGGGAATTCATGCACAACTGGGATTGGCACAGAGATCCGCAAAATAGATCCTATTTGACCTGTAGCTTGCTGCAAGACTGGCAGCATGGTTTCTTCACCAAACTCTGGGCTGCTCCACCGGAATCTCTGGTGTCTACCTTTGATCTGTTCAGCACCAGGGCAAGCCTAGAACCCAGCCTGCCGGTCTATCGGCTGAAGCAGGTGCATGGCAATCGGGTTGTGGCGGCAGCCGATCTAGAGCCGGTAGCAGAAGCGGCCAATCCTGCCCTGGTGGAAGCTGATGGGCTGGTTTCAACGACTGCTGGCCAGACGGTTTGGGTCTGCACAGCTGACTGCACCCCGGTTTTGATTGGCGATGTGGCCACCGGGCAAGTGGCTGCAATTCATGCGGGCTGGCGAGGCACGGCGCTGCAAATCGTGCCCGAGACGATTGCCAAACTCCAGGCCCAGGGTAGCCGAACTGAGGATTTGCGGATTGCTATGGGGCCTGCGATTGCGGGCGAGGTCTACCAGGTCTCCACCACGGTGGCGGCCCAGGTGGGAGCCAGTTTGCTGGACGAGGTTGAAGCGCCAGAGCTACAAGACTTGACAGCCGATGCCGTCGAGCAGATTTTACAAAAGCTGCAAGAGCTGCCCGAGTCCCCTGTGTTAGACGATCCGCAGCCGGGGCGCGCCAGATTGGACGTGCGTATGGTGAACCAGCTCCAGATTGCCCGACTGGGAATTGCAGCAGAGCAGGTGGCGATTGCGCCCTACTGCACCTACCAGACCCCGGATCTGTTTTTCTCCTACCGACGAGAGTCTAAGAAGCAGGTGCAGTGGTCCGGCATTGTCAGTCAGGTGCGCTAGGTCAGCTTCTTCGGAATTCTCTTCGGGATTCGCGGAAGGCAGAGCCCTGGCGGTCTGCGGGTTCAGCGGTCAGGGATTCTCCGATCTCGACAATGGTCTGGTCGCGGGTGCGCCCCCAGTCAAAAACTCACCGTTCGGCAACAAAATTCTGGCGTGATGAATCAATAAAGTAGCCATGGCAGTCGCCAAAGCAGAAGCGTTACAATCGTTGTCCCAGCGGCATATTGTTCACAGCCTATTGTTCTAACCATCCTATTTACAGCGATTTTCATTTCAGGCAGCTACAGGAGGGGGTGTGGGGGCGGTGCCAGCAGGGGCGTAGCCCCTGCACCCCGCTACCGTGGTTTATTGATCTGAAAACCGCTGTAAGTTGTGCTGGTCAACCCCTGATCAGTTCCAATTAATCCTGATCAAGTCAGGGAGCAGATCCATCCTACTGGTTGAACTTGGCGAATCTCCAGTTAGAATTCATTAAGCCTGGCAGCCTTCTCACCTGAAACTGTTCAAGCTTACCTCCTCGACCATATTCTGCTTTCAACCGCTAAACTCCATT
>JBJTUI010000679.1:0-4256 GCA_046080625.1 Elainella sp.
GTTTATCTCCTACGGTTTGGTTCAAGCCACCGTGGGAGTTACTTTACCTGCGCTCCGGAACTCCGGGAACGCTCAAAGCTGGTCAAGTCGCACTGGTAGAACCAGTGGCTTACCTTCTGAGCTACTGACAAGTTAGTCAAGCTGTTGAACCAGAAGGGAGCCTTCAGCCAGAAAAACGCCGCCGCCTACGTGGGCCGAGTTTTGGGAATTTCGCGGGCCACGGTCTACAACTATCTCTCGGAGCCAAACCTATGAAGCTACCTGCCTTTGAGCTGGAGCGGTATTTTGCCCGCCACGAATTCACTGCGCCCTATCTACTGTGCAGCTCCGACTGCGAATCGGTTGCGATCCAAGACCTGCTGGCGCTGGAGCCGGAGGCGACCGAGGCATTTCACCAGGTCGGGTTGGGCTATACCGAGACGGCGGGCAGTCCATCCCTCCGGGCCGAAATTTGCCGGAGCTATGAGGCGATGCAGCCGGAGCAGATTTTGGTTTGCGCCGGGGCAGAAGAGGCGATCTTTCTATTTATGAACGCAGTGCTGAATTCTGGCGATCATCTGATTGTGCATGCGCCGGGCTACCAGTCGCATCAGGATATTGCCCGCTCGATTGGCTGTGAGGTCAGCCTCTGGTATGGCCGCGAAGCTGCTGACTGGAGCCTCGATCTGGACGAACTGTGCCAGCTGATCCGGCCCCAGACTAAGGCCATCGTGATCAACTGTCCCCACAACCCGACGGGCTATGTGATGGATCAAGCCGAATGGCGGCAGCTGGTCGAGATCGCCCGACAGCACGACCTGATCCTGTTTGCGGACGAGATCTATCGATTCCTGGAGCTGCGCCCCGAAGATACTCTGCCTGCTGCCTGCGACCTGTATGAGAACGCGGTTTCGCTCAGCGGTCTTTCCAAAACCTACGGACTGGCGGGCCTGCGCATCGGCTGGATTGCCACTCGCCGCTCGGACATTTACCGGGCCATGGCCAGCTTCAAGGACTTCACCTCGATCTGCAACAGCGCCCCCAGTGAGTTTTTGGCCATCCTGGCGCTGCGCCACGGCGAGACTCTGGCCCGTCGCAACCGGGCGATTGTGGCGGCCAATCTAGAGCACTGCCAGCAGGTCTTTGCTCAGTATCCAGAGCATCTGAGCTGGGTTCCGCCCAGAGGCGGCTCAACGGCTTTTCCGCGTCTACATCATCTGGATTCTGAAGCGTTTTGCAACCAGCTGGTTGAGCAGCAGGGCGTATTGCTGTTGCCCAGCCGCTACTTCAACTTTGGCGATCAACATTTTCGGCTGGGGCTGGGGCGAAAGAATTTTCCAGAGGCGCTAGCTCGGTTTGCAGCCTTTCTCAGGCAGGTCTAACCTCTGTCGGCAGCTTTGCCGATCAAAATGGCAAAATAGGGAATACCCCAACAATTCGGCACAATCCGGTAGCTCATTCCAACTAACTCAGACCCGATTTGCTGAGGATTCGGTGCAATTCTGAGGGAATGAGTTACATTAATTAATATTAAGATTCTGAAATTGTCCTCGCAGCTAGAACCCCTAGGAGGAGAAGCCTTAGTGAATAAGCGGTGGAAAAACGCGGGCCTGTATGCATTGCTGGTTGTGGTTGTCATTTTCCTGGCAACTGCGCTGCTGGATCGGCAGCCTCAAACGACAGCATCCTGGCCCTACAGTCAATTTATTGAGAAGGTCGAAGCGGGCCAGGTTGAGAAGGTCAACATCAGCGCCGATCGCTCTAGAGCGCAGATCACAACCAGTGACGGCCAGCGGATCGCCGTCAACCTGCCTCCTGACCCAGAACTTTTAAACACGCTCCAAACCAACAGCGTCGATATTGCCGTGACGCCAACGACGGATGAGAGCCCCTGGGTGCGGGTGCTCAGCACTCTGCTGATTCCGTTTTTGCTGCTGGTAGTGCTGTTCTTCGTGCTGCGTCGTGCCCAAAATGGTCCCGGCAGCCAGGCCATGAACTTCGGTAAGTCCCGCGCTCGTGTGCAAATGGAGCCTCAGACCCAGGTGACGTTTGGCGATGTGGCCGGAATTGAGCAGGCCAAGCTGGAACTGGCTGAAGTCGTAGACTTTTTGAAGAACGCCGACCGGTTCACGGCGATTGGAGCCAAGATTCCCAAGGGCGTGCTGCTGGTCGGGCCTCCCGGTACGGGCAAAACCCTGCTGGCCAAGGCCGTAGCGGGCGAAGCGGGCGTGCCCTTCTTCAGTATTTCGGGCTCTGAGTTTGTCGAGATGTTCGTTGGGGTAGGAGCTTCCCGCGTCCGCGACCTGTTCGAGCAGGCCAAGGCCAACGCGCCCTGTATCGTGTTCATCGATGAAATTGACGCTGTGGGCCGCCAGCGCGGTGCTGGTCTGGGCGGCGGCAACGACGAGCGCGAGCAGACCTTGAACCAGCTCCTGACCGAAATGGACGGCTTCGAGGGCAATACCGGCATCATTATCATCGCGGCCACCAACCGCCCTGACGTGCTGGATGCGGCCCTACTGCGCCCCGGTCGGTTTGACCGACAGGTGGTGGTGGATCGGCCCGACTATGCCGGACGTCTGGAAATCCTCAACGTTCACGCCCGCGGCAAGACGCTCTCTAAAGATGTCGATCTGGAGAAAATTGCCCGCCGCACGCCTGGGTTTACGGGTGCTGACCTGTCTAACCTGCTGAACGAAGCGGCTATCCTGGCGGCCCGCCGCAACCTGACCGAAATCTCGATGGATGAAGTCAACGACGCCATCGACCGCGTCCTGGCTGGGCCTGAGAAGAAAGACCGGGTGATGAGCGAAAAACGCAAGTCGCTGGTGGCCTTTCACGAAGCGGGACATGCGCTGGTGGGTGCCCTGATGCCCGACTATGACCCGGTACAGAAAATCAGCATCATTCCTCGCGGCAGAGCTGGCGGTTTGACCTGGTTCACTCCCAGCGAAGACCGGATGGATTCGGGCCTCTATTCCCGCTCCTACCTGCAAAACCAGATGGCCGTCGCCCTGGGCGGTCGGATCGCGGAAGAAATCGTGTTTGGCGAAGAAGAAGTCACGACCGGCGCTTCCAACGACCTCCAGCAGGTGGCCCGTGTGGCTCGTCAGATGGTGACGCGGTTTGGCATGAGCGACCGTTTAGGACCGGTGGCGCTGGGTCGTTCCCAGGGCGGCATGTTCCTGGGCCGTGACATCATGGCCGAACGCGACTTTTCGGAAGAAACCGCAGCTGCAATTGACGACGAGGTGCGTAACCTGGTGGATCAGGCCTATCGCCGCGCCAAGACGGTGCTGAACGAAAACCGGTTCGTGTTGGACAAACTGGCCGAAATGCTGATCGAGCGCGAAACCGTGGACTCGGAAGAGCTGCAAGAGCTGCTGGCCACCAACGATGTCAAGATGGCGACGATTGCCTAGCTGCCTGACAGCCGCAAGTTTGGTTTCTAGTTCAAGCGCTGAGTTCAAGCGCTGAGTTCAAGCGCTGACTCACGCTAACGAGCCGAGAAAGGGGGGGAGACCCCCTTTTTGCTTGGGCAAGTTTTTTGCTAGGTTCAATAACTCTACATAATTCAGCTGAGTCAAGTCAGCCAAATGGCGGGCTTACTAAGGAAGTCCCAGATAGTTTGGTCTCCAGGAAAACCCCTCTGCTGGACCGAGCTGTTTTGCTTTCACTCACCTGAACTCCTATGGCTCATTCCGCTAAATCTAATCCAGCTCTGGAACGCCTGTTGAAGCGAATGCCGTCCGATGTGGTGGCCAGCTTCACCCCCAGCCAGCTCGAGGCCCTCAGCTCGGCCTGCCGCAGCGAGACAGCCCGCAGACATACCCTGGATCTACGCCTCACCTTTCCGTTTCCGGGCCGGGGCTTTTACCTGGTGATGCTGGCCGGACGAGAGCGGCGTTCAAACAAGCGCCTAAAGGAGGGCAACTATATCTACACCAGCGTTCTGGGTTCTCTGATCCTGATTGGGGCTTTAGCAGCAGTGACAGTACCGTCAATCATGTGGATTTCGACCTGGAACAGCAAGCAAGAAGCCCAGAAAGACCACCCCGCTTCGATTCCCTGGCTGCTAGATAAACAGTCCTGTGAAGCAACCGGAAGGGAGTGGCGAGATACTCGCTGCTGGGACAATGAGTACCCTGGGTAACCCCCCAGCTCTGCTGGGGGACTCCCACAGTTTGACAGTTCCGGGAGTCTGAGGAAAAGTCTCTTCAACCCGAACAATCTGAGTGTTCGGATCAAGGAGACTTCAATGAAAGATACTGGTAGCT
>JBJTUI010000680.1:0-8242 GCA_046080625.1 Elainella sp.
TGACCACCATCACCAAAGGATAGATCAGGGCGGTGATGATCCAAAGCACTAGGGTAGATCGAACGGCTCTACCGACCTCGCGGGTAAAACTCATTAGAACCTCTCTGGAACGAACATGACAAAGAACAGGTAGACGGCCAGGGCGACGGTGCCCAGACCCAATAGCCCCAGGGACCAGGCCTGGGAACGCGAAAATTCACTGCTCGTGGCCGCATAGACGACCGGTGCCAGCACCAGATTGAAGCAGATGGCCAGGAACAGATAGAGCGAATGTTGAGCTTTCATGGGTTGATGAAATAACAAAGTAGGTCGGTGCAAATATTTGTAGGAGGGCGGGGGTTTGGGGGCTGTGCCCCCAACAGAGGGCTTGCCCTCTGTACTCCCCTAAGACCCGCTTCGATTGCATCCAGCCGCTGGATGCGTTAGTAAGGTTAATCTGATAGAGACGTAGTGCCGACTGCGCTTAGGACAGGGGCAGCAGCAGATCAATCGCCTTAATCGCGATGAACGGGGCGATAATTCCGCCTAAACCATAGATTAAAATATTGCGACGCAGCAGTTGATCAGCAGTCAACGGACGGAACTGTACACCTTTGAGGGCTAGGGGAATCAGGACAGGAATAATCAGGGCATTGTAGATCAGGGCCGAAACAATCGCCGATTCTGCGCTTTTCAACCCCATGATGTTGAGTGCCCCGATACCCGCCGCCGCAAAAATCGTCGGAATGATTGCAAAATATTTGGCGATATCGTTGGCCACCGAGAAGGTCGTCAGGGCACCTCGAGTAATCAGCAGCTGCTTGCCGATTGTCACCAAATCGATCAGCTTGGTTGGGTCCGAGTCCAGGTCTACCATGTTGGCCGCTTCCTTGGCCGCCTGGGTGCCCGAATTCATTGCTAGCCCCACGTTGGCCTGGGCCAGGGCCGGAGCATCGTTGGTGCCGTCGCCGGTCATGGCTACTAGCTTACCGTCCGCCTGCTCTCGCCGGATCACGTCGATCTTATCTTCTGGTGTGGCCTCGGCAATGAAGTCATCGACGCCCGCTTCCTGGGCAATCACCGAGGCGGTAATTCGGTTGTCGCCTGTCAGCATGATTGTCTTCACTCCCATCCGCCGCAGTTGATCAAACCGTTCTCGCAGGCCCGGTTTAACAATATCTTTTAGATAGATGACGCCATAGATTTCGCCTCCTTTGCAGACGGCAAGCGGTGTACCCCCCAGGCGCGAAACTCGCTCGTAGGCCTCATCCAGGCTGGCGGGCACTTGGCCGCTGCGGGAGCGCACGAATCCTTTAATCGCCTCCACGGCTCCCTTGCGAAACTCCAGACCGCCCACGTCGGTGCCGCTCATCCGGGTGCGGGCCGAGAACTCGACGCCTTCCCCCTGGCTGCGGTCGAACTCAACTCGGGCTCCCAGTTTTTCCGCCAGCCGCACAATCGAGCGGCCCTCGGGCGTTTCGTCGAACAGGCTGGCCGCCAGACAGACATCCGCCAGCTCCTCGACCCTATGGCCGCTCACCGGAATAAATTCATCCGCCAACCGGTTGCCCAGGGTGATCGTGCCGGTTTTGTCCAGCACCAGCGTGTTGACATCACCGCAGGCTTCAACGGCCCGACCAGAGGTCGCAATCACATTGAACTGGGCCACCCGATCCATCCCGGCGATCCCGATAGCGCTGAGCAGACCGCCGATTGTGGTGGGAATCAGCGCCACCAGCAGGGAGATCAGAATCGCGATACTGGCTCCAGAGCGAAAGCTGTTGGCAGCCTCTGGGCCAAACAGACTGGTGAGAAAGGTGGCGATGTAGCTGGCGATCGGCGGCAGGGTGGCAATCACGATCAGGAACACCAGGGTCAAAACCGCCAGCAATACCGTCAGGGCAATTTCGTTCGGAGTTTTGGTGCGCGACGCGCCCTCCACCAGCGAAATCATCCGGTCAATAAACCCCTGTCCGGGGTCTTGGGTGATCCGCAGCAGCAGCTGATCCGAGATGATTCGGGTGCCGCCCGTCACCGAACTCATGATATCCGTGCCGGGCTGTTTCAATACCGGAGCTGATTCGCCCGTAATTGCCGATTCATCTACCGAAGCAATACCTTCGATTACCTCACCATCTGCCGGAATCATATCCCCAGCAATCACCTTGACCTGATCGCCGCGCCGTAGCTGGGTAGAACTCACCTCCTGAACGTTGCCGTCGGCCAGAACTTTGCGGGCAACAGTGTCAGAACGGGTCGCCCGGAGCGAATCCGCCTGGGCCTTGCCACGCCCTTCAGCAACCGCCTCGGCGAAATTGGCAAACACCACCGTGAAAAACAAAATTAGCGTAATCATGCCGTTCAAAAGTCGCTGCTGTCCCAGGTCAGCTTGCACCGGGCCAAACAGGCTGGGGTTGATCGTGACCAGCAGCGTCACAAGGGTGCCTAGCCAGACCACAAACATCACCGGATTTTTTACCGCCGTGCGCGGATCGAGCTTGCGAAACGCTGCCTGAATCGCCCGCTGGTAGAGGCCATCCTGTTTCACCTTCGAGGTATGGCGGCGGTTGTCGCGGGGGCCTTGAGGCAGGCTAGGCGGACGAGTGGAGGGGAGGGAGGGGTTCATAGGGAGGTGGGGAGGTGGGGAAGTGGGGAGGGGGGGAGGTGGGGAGGGGGGGAGGTGGGGAAGATAGGGAGGTGGGGAGGTGGGGGTGATTGCGGATTTGATTGTCTGCGAGTGAGGGGGCAGGAAGCGGGTAGGGTTGATGGGGCAGGGGGCAGAGGGAGCGGTTTGTTTGAGAGGATTTGCAATTTTAGATTGCGACTCGTCTAGCGTCGCATCAGGTTACTCACCCCTCCCCTCCCCCCACCTCCCCATTCCCTCACCCCCCTCTCGCAATCTGAAACGCCTCTGCAATCGGCCCCAGGGCGAGTACGGGGAAGAAAGTCAGGGCACCCAGGATTAGAATCACGCCTGCGGTGACGCCTGTGAACAGGCCCGTGTCGGTGCGGAGGGTGCCGACGGTGAGGGGGACGGGCTGCTTGCGGGACATGCTGTCGGCCAGGAGCAGCAGGGCCACGATGGGCACGTAGCGGCCCAACAGCAGGCTGAGGCTGGTGCTCAGGTTCCACCACAGGCCGGAGGGCGCTGGCTGGCTGTCTAGCAGTCCTTCGAAGCCGGAGCCGTTGTTGGCGGCGGCAGAAGCGTATTCATACAGCACCTGGGTGAGGCCGTGAAATCCTGGGTTGGTGATGCCGTTGAATAAGCCCTGGGTGGTGATATCGGTGGCGGCACTGGGAAAAGCCAGGGTGATCGCACCGGGAATCAGAATTGCAATCGGGTGGACTAACAAAATCAGAAAGCTGGCCAGTACGACTTCCCGTTTTTCAATCTTGCGTCCTAAAAATTCCGGCGTGCGTCCCACCATCAGCCCGGTGACAAATACCGCCAGAATCAGGTAGGCAAACAGGTAGGCGGTGCCGGTGCCCTGTCCGCCGAACACGATTTGCAGCAGTATGTTGGCCAGGGTGACAAAGCCGCCGCTGGGCATAAACGAGTCGTGCAAACTGTTGACAGCACCACACATACTGGCGGTGGTAATCACGGCAAACAGGGCCGACTGGGCCCAGCCAAACCGGACTTCCTTGCCTTCCAGATTCGGGGCTTGACCTCCGTTCAGCAGTGCGTTCACGGCTGGATTACCGCTATATTCGCCGATGCCAGCGATCACGATAAATGCTACCAGAATCGTCAGCGGAATGCTGTAGATCAGCCAAGCCTGCTTGATGTTGTTGGCAAAGACGCCGTAGGTGTAGATCAGCGAGGCCGGAATCGCCAGAATCATCACCAGCTCAATCAGATTGGTCAAACCGTTGGGATTCTCGAAGGGATGGGCCGAGTTGATCGCAAAAAAGCCGCCGCCGTTCTCCCCCAGCTCTTTGATGATCTCGAAGTGGGCGACGGGTCCACGGGCTATTGCCTGGCTGATGGCCGGGTTTTCCAGGGTCGGCACTACTGCCGGACCAGCCAGCGTCTCCGGGATGCCTGCCGCCAGCAGGACGATGCCACCTACCAGACTGATCGGCAGCAGCACTCGGGTGATCGACCGGATCAGATCGACGTAGAAGTTGCCCAGCGGTCTGCCGGTTAACCCCCGGATGAAGGCAATGCCGACGGCCAGCCCGGTTGCTGCCGAGACAAACATCATGTATCCCAGTCCGGCGAACTGGGCGAAGTAGCCGTAGGTGGTTTCGCCGGAATAGTGCTGCTGATTTGTGTTGGTGATAAAGGAAATAATCGTGTGCAGATTGGTGTCCCAACTGGGTGAACTCAGGCCGGTTGGGTTGAAGGGCAGCCAGCTCTGGTTAAACAAAATTAAGCCCAGCAGCAGCGCCATGGCCGCATTGCTGTAGAGCAGGGCTCTGGCATATTGCCAGCCAGTCATGTCTTCCTGGGCTCGACAGCCGCACAAACGATAGATCCAGTGTTCCAGGGGAACTAGAAGCGGATCGAGCAGGGTCTTCTGCCCCAGATATACCCGCGCCATGTAGCTTCCTAAGGAGTCTTGTAAAAATAACCTGAGCAGGCAAGGGGCTTAAGCCCCTTGTTCAAGCCAGTAGACCGATCCAGGTGATCAACTTATTCGTACAAGCTGCCTAAGACTGGGGTGATCGCCACGACGAGTAGGATCGTCAGCGCGATCTGAAACCATCCCTGCCACATAGGTGATTTAACTCCGACATGAGTAAATGAATACGAGTCGATGAATTCGCTGAGCTACCGTTTTGTAGAGATCAAGACAACTTCCAGGGAAGTTAGAAAACTGGCTTCTGGCTCTTCACTGCCTCAATCATGCGGCTTCTATGGCAGGATGACAAGGTATAACAGACTGTTTACGGCGCTTTTCGGCCAAACGGTATAGAACGGCGAATCTGCCGTTTAGAAGTTTCTATATCTGGCAGTATAGATCACCACTAAACGCCGTCTGAATCGCTAGTTTTAGCAGAACACCCTAAAATGGAAATCTAGCCGTCTAGTTTGGACCGGTTGCTCCGATGACGCCAGCTCAGAACGCTTCTCAACGCCAAGCCCCCCAGCGCCCAGGATGGTATTCTCGCAGGTTCTGGCTGGTCGTGGGTCTATTCATCACGGTATTTTGCCTAGAGCTGATCACGCCGCCAGACTACGTGTTTGGCTATCTCTATATCGGTCCAATTCTGCTCACGAGTGCCCATCTCAGTCGCCGAATGACTTTACAGGCAACTATTGCTGCTTGTGTTTTGACATTGATTAACGTCTGGTTTCCTGGAAGTCAACCTGCTACCGATTCAACAGTTGCCAGCCGCATGATCGCTATCGTTGCCCTAATCGTTACCGGCATTTTGAGTGACCGTAACCGTCTATATCAACAGACCCTGCTGCAACAGCAGGCGAGGCTGGAGGCCCAGGAAAAGCTGGTAACGGTGCGCGAGGATTTTGTCTCTGCCCTCACCCATGACCTGAAAACGCCGCTTCTGGGTGCAATCGAGACAATTAAGGCCTTTCAGCAGGGCCGGTTTGGCCCGGTTCGATCCACCCAGCAATCTGTTCTGTCTACGATGGCGCGCAGCCACGCCACTACCCTCCAGCTCGTCGAAACCCTGCTGGACGTGTACCGCAACGATACGGAGGGTTTAACGCTCCAGCTGGCCCCGGTCGATCTGGTGATGGTAGCAGAAGAGGTGACGCTGGCCCTGGGCAATCTGGCCGCCAGTCGTCGCATCCACCTCGGCCTCAGCTACGGCAGCTCTGATTTTCGGCAGTTTCTCTGGGTGCGGGGCGATGCCCTCCAACTCCAGCGCGTTGTTACCAACTTGATTACCAACGCGATCAACCACTCGCCTCGCGGCAGCAAAATCGAGATTGCCCTGGAGGCGGGAGCATCTTACCAAACCCTGAAGGTGCTGGATGCGGGGGCGGGGGTGCGGGCCGAAGAGTTGCCCCACCTGTTCGAGCGGTTCTACCAGGGGCAGAGCGAGCGGCAGGCCAAAGGCTCGGGGCTGGGCCTCTACCTGTCGCGCCAGATTATTGAGGCGCATGGCGGTACAATTTGGGCAGAAAACCTGGTGCCCCAGGGGGCGCTGTTTGGCTTCCGATTGCCCACGCTGCCCTACACAGCTGCCGTCTGATGCGGTGCTGTTTCACTAAAACAGGCCAAAACAAGATTATTTCGCCGTTATGACTGTTTTGCCGTTATGACTGTTTCACCGAATAGGGCTGCTCCACTCAAAGTGCTGCTGGTAGAAGATGACGAACTGTTCCGGCTGGGGCTGCGGGTGCGGCTGGAGCAGGAATCCGGTCTGGAGATTGTTGCCGAGGCCGAAGACGGAGAAACCGCAGTCGAACAAGTGAAGCAGCATCTGCTCGATATCGTCGTGCTCGATATTGGCCTGCCGGGTCTGGGCGGGGTGGAAGCCTGCCGCCAGATTAGACAGCTGGTTCCCCAACTGCCGATTCTGGTTCTGACCTCCCATACCCAGAAAGCCCTGATCAACCGAATTATCGAGGCGGGAGCCCAGGGCTATTGCCTCAAGGGTGCGCCTTCGCAAACCTTGATTCTGGCGATTCAGTCGGTGGCTGGCGGTGCGTCCTGGTGGGATTCCCACGCCACGGCTGAAATTCGGGCCGCTTTTGATACCCAGATCCCCACTCCGGCCCAGGAGACAGCCGCGCTGCTGACGCGCCGGGAACAGGAGATTTTGGCCCTGATTGCCGCTGGCAAAACCAACCAGGAAATCGCCCAGCTGCTCTATATCGCCCCCGGCACCGTTCGGGTGCATGTCCACGCTATTCTCCAGAAGCTAGAGGTGCGCGATCGCACCCAGGCTGCCGTTGTCGCCCTCCAGCGACGGCTGGTCCCCCCAGATCTGTTCGCCGATTCGTGAAAAGTGCCGAGCCAGCGGGTCATTTAGGATGAGCATCGCGCCCGACAAACAGCGCTACGTCTCGCTCTCAGGAACAGCAGAGCTGGTGCGCGACTCCGCCAAGCTGCAAGCGCTCTGGAAGCCGGAGCTAAAAGCCTGGTTTCCCCAAGAGCTGAACGAACCCGACATTGTGCTACTGAAAGTGACCGCTACTAAAGCCGAATATTGGGACGCGCCTGCGGGCTGGGTTGCCAAAACGGTGGGTTTCATTAAAGCTGCAACCACGGGCGAGCCAGAGAACTCGACCGACCACGCCAAGCTAGATCTGTGCTAGGGGAAAGGGCTGTGGCAGATTTTATGGCAGATTTTATGGCAGATTTTGATCTGCTCGTAATCGGCGGTTCTGCCGGATTGTCGCCGCCAAACGGGCTGCCCGCTACAGTGCGAAGATTCCCTACCGCCGGAATACCACCGAGAGATTGTTGGCAGGCATGGTGTAGGTGCTGACTAGACTGAGCTGCTGGGACTGGGCTACGGCAACCACTTCTTCCAGATGGCGGACGCCCCATTCGGAGTTTTGCCGCCGCAGGCTTTGATCAAACTCGGCGTTACTGGGGGCGGTGTGGCGACCGTCTTGCTGGAACGGGCCATATAGGTAGAGGATGCCACCGCTGGGCAGAATCCGGCTGGCTCCGGCCATTAGCCCCAGACAGGCTGACCAGGGAGAGATATGGATCATATTGATGTTGACGATGGCGGTGATCGGAGTCTGGTTCAGCTCAACCTCAGGCAGCGGTGTTTCAACCGGCCAGACTGGATCGCGTACGTCTAGAGCCAGGGGCGGGTGGAGGTTTGCGGCGGGACTGTGGCGCTGCCAGGCGGCGATGCTGGCGCGAGCGGTTGGATTAGGATCGGTGGGCAGCCAGCGACGGGGGGCCAGGGCCGGGGCAAAAAACACCGCATGTTCGCCTGTGCCGCTGGAAATTTCTAGCACTGTACCGTCGGGCGGCAGGACCTCGGTCAGTACGGCCAGAATCGGCTCGCGGTTGCGCTGGGTGGCGGGAGCAAATTGGCGTTCGTCGGGGGTTTGCATGGCTGTAATCGCTTCGGGTTGACCTGTTTAATCTATGAACCTGAGCGGGGCTGAAATGGAGCGGGGTTCTGTATGGGGACGTAGCTATCCCTCTTCCAGCCTATCTGCGAGTGCCGTACAAAATACATAAATTGTTGCGTCGAGTCTAAATTGTTGCACTATAATCACGGCAACATTTTGGCAAACAGCCCCAATAACCCCTATGAACAAAGGTGAACTGGTAGACGCGATTACCTCTAAGATTGACATCACCAAGAAAGAAGCTGA
>JBJTUI010000681.1:0-7089 GCA_046080625.1 Elainella sp.
GATGGTACGACGGTACATTGAGCAACAGGAGATAGAGGATCAACGAATTGACCAACTGCGATTGTCTGATGAATGGTAAGCCGCTTTGAGCGGCTCCCATATGCTCAAGCCTCCGGCTTTGCCGGAGGTTGATGACTGGAGGCAGGCTCAACCCTCCATCTCCTCGTCCCCTTCCCTAGGCGCTAATCGTGGCCTTGCACACCACATCCCGCACGGCAGTCATGCCAGCCACGAGCTGATCCATTTCTTCCTTGGTATGCAGGGCGTTAGCCGTGATCCGCAGGCGCGGTTTGGCAATAAACCAAATCGGCGAAACCCAAATACCATGCTCGCTCATTAGCATGCGGGCAAAATGCTTGGGGTTGGTATCGGGCGGCAGCAGCACCGGCACCACGTTAGTTTCACCAATCGCCTCGAAGTCGTGCTCGATCAGGCGCGAACGCAGATAGCGCGTGTTTTCCTGGAGGCGCTGCACCAGTTCAGGATGACGCCGCACCTGCCGGATGCTCTCCAGGGCGGCAGCCGTCAAAGGCGGGGCCAGAGAGCAGGTGCCAATCGAGGTGGGAGAGACGTTGAGCAGCGGCTTCAGCTCAGCCACATGGCTACTAATTGCTGCTCCGACTGAAGCCCCAAACTTGGAGAAGGTGGTCATGATCAGGGGAATCACGCCGCGCTCAATCGCGTATTGGGGCGTAATCCCAAAATGCTCATAAATGCCGCGTCCGGTCGCCCCAAGAGCGCCACTGGCATGGGCTTCGTCCATCACCAAAACACTGCCCTCATAGTGGGAGAGGATCTCGATCATCTCGGGTAGGGGGGCTGTGTCGCCGTCCATGGAGAACACGGCATCGGACACGACCATGATTCGGTCGTCGGGGCGGGCATAGCGCTGCAGCTTGCGGGCCAGGTTATCCATGTCGCAGTGGCGATAGGGCACTACTCGCACACGGGGGCTGTGGCCAAACATTTTGCCCGACCGGGTGCGGGAATTGGCCAGAGCTGAGACGATACAGCCGTGGTTGAGCAAATCGGTCATGATCAGGGTTTCGCGGGTGTGCTGAAAACCTGGTACCGGAATGGCCAGATGGCAGAACGCATCCATCAGCGCCTGCATTGCCATCCAAGCGTTTAAAAACAGCTGGGTATGGGGCAAATGCTTGAAGGCCGAAATCTCGTCTTCGAGCTGACGATGCAGATCGATGCGCCCGCTGAGCACCGACGTAGAGCTATTGGACGTTCCGTAATCAAAAATCGCGTCAACAGCGGCCTGCTGAACGGCCTTATTCTGGGTTAGACCGAGGACATCGTTGGTGCAAAAGGTCAAAACAGTGCGGTGAATGCCGGTTTCTGCCTCTTCGATTTCGACTAGATTGCCGTCTTTTTTGCCATGACAGATGTACTCATCCGGATCTAGCCCACTCTCATACCAGCGCTGGACATATTCTTTAACGACTTGCACAGTTCTATACTCCCCTCACCTTAGGTTGGTCGCTGATTGCCGCTAGTTTGCAGATGTTCTGGGTTATAAAGCCCAAGTTGATTCTGCCTGATGGTCTATGCTCCGACACATAGATTGGGCAGCAAATCGGTAGTCTGGTGACTCTCGGCACACAATCCATAGACAAAAAATTATTTACCAATGTCCCACAAGTTAACACTTTGCAAACTGTCAGTTGGTCCAGTTGAGCCACAGTCACATCAATCGCCAATTTCGCAGCCCTAACCTTACCTGTTTTTCCCTGCTTTTGGGCTTTTCCAGCCATTGAGCTCGAACAGACTGAGGCAGACTTCAATCCAGCGGAACATTGACTGCATTAGAAGCTGCGTCAAAGACTGCATCAGAAGGGCCTGGGTCAGAGTTTGATACCAAAGTCTGGCTCAAGCAGGCGCTTTGGATCGAGCCGTCGCTTAAGGCTGCATCTCGTGCAGTTCTGACGAATCGACACCAGGCAACAGGGCAGCATCCCCTGAAGATTGAGCGGAATCTGCTCCACCTGCATCAAATTTAGCTGGGACAGATTGACTTGATTGTTGCACAAATTGTTCATATTGCCGGACGATTACCCGTTGGAGGGCCAGAATCGCCGGATTTACCTCGACATAGCGCCGTTTCGGGTTTTGTTGGAAGGTTCGCTGCTCGCTTTCCATCATCTCCACGTCCTGTTCTAAGAAGGGCAAGAACAGAAACCGCCGCACCAAGGGCACCAGCAGGGGTTTAATCGCCGCTTTTACCTGCCGGGGCAGCTTGAGCTTGGGCAGAAACAGCAGGCTGAAGGAGCGGGTTTCCTGGGGGCCAACCGGCAGCCGCATCAGGTAGAGCGAAGAAACGCCCTCCATGGTGCTGTGGTAGTGGGGGTACTGGTAGTGGATCGAGACCGTGCGGGTCGTGACGCCGTCTTTGCCGGTGCTGAGGCCCAAAAACTGGGTCAGCGCTCCCCGATAGGACACCCGGTAGGCCGCCTGCACCGAGCTATCATCCTGCTGAAGATTCAGCAGCACCGGGTCGAACCAGCCCTGGAGATTCTTGTGTAGAAAGCCGTGGAACACGTCCATGGTGTTCTCGTTGCTGATTGAGAAATGGGACTTGAACAGGCCCGTAATCGGAATCATCACGCAGTCGGGGTCAGCGTACTCCGGCACGTCGGGGATGGGGCGCAGCGGTGCCAGATCCGAGTCGCCAGGGAACACCCAAACAATCCCGTAGCGCTCGTCGGCCAAATAGCTGCGAGCCTGGGCACAGGGCAGTTTCTGCTCAGGCGGAAAGTAGGGAATATGGACACAGTCGCCCGCCGGGTCGAACTCCCAACCGTGATAGGGGCAGACCAACCGATCGCCCTTGACCTCACCCCGATGCAGCTCAATGCCCTTGTGGGGACAGGCGTTTTCCAGAGCGTGAACCTGGCCTGCGGCATCGCGATACACCACGATAGACTGCTGCCAGACCATGATGGGCAGAGCTTGACCGGGTTTGAGCTGGTCTGCCCAGGCAACGGGATACCAATAGTTGGAGTTAATCCCGACTTCGCGGATCTGATTTTGAATCGTTTGACCTTTTAGCGTGGTCGCTAGTTCCATAGCCTCGTCACCTAGTAACTCTCTACCCTTGTGCAACTGTCTGTAGTGTAGTGTAGCGGTCTCGGTACCTCCTCCTGTCTACCCATGTAGCGATTCTGTTGCAGCCCGTCGCGCTAGCCTGTCACAGTAGCCAGTTGGGCGCAAGCCAGTCGCCCCTCAAACCCAGTCGCCTCTCACCTTGAAGCAGACTCAGCAGTTTTGTTCCAGCAGTTTATTCTGGCGGTTTTGTCCCAGAGATTTTGTCCCAGAGACTTTGTCCCAGCGCTCCCGCCGAGCGTTTTGGTTCAAAAAAGGTTTAGGTTAGGAGACTACCACAATTTTTGGGGTTTGCGAGTTTAGCGGCGATTGGTCAACCGAGAGCAAGCGCTGCATCCCCAGTCCTAGATCTCTAGCTGGAAACAGCTTCGAGAGTGTTGGACTCTAGCAACTGGCCCACTCAACCCCCAAGCGGCTCTAGTTTTGCGGCACCATTGCCATTAGAGTAGGGAGCAACCCTAAAACATTCGCAATTTCGCATTTTTCAAGTTTATGGCAGATCTCGCGCTGTCCTTTGCACAGGTTTATGCCGCCTATGCCAAGGCAAATTTTGTTCGCAAAACCCGACGGCCTCTGGAAACCCAGGCCCAATTTCTCAGGCAGTTGCTCCAGGTGCAGCAGGGCACAGAGCTAGGCCAGAAGTTTGGGCTGGGCCAGATTAGTACGGTCGAGCAGTTTCGCCAGCGGGTGCCGATCTTGCCTTACGCTAGCTACGAACCCTACACCGACCGGGTGGCCCAGGGCGAACCCAACGTGCTGAATGCAGACCCGGTGGTTTATATCAACCTGACCAGCGGCACCACCGGTAAACAAAAAATGGTGCCCGTTACCGACCGATTCAGAAAATCGCTGGGCAGAGCCGCGACCGCTGCTCTAGGCTTTTTTCTAGAAGAACTGCCCAAATTTACGGGCTGTCCCGACCGCACCCTGGAGTTTGGCAAAATTGTTTCCACCAACTCCGTGCGCTTGCAGGGCCGCACTGAAGCAGGCGTGGAATATGGTCCCGTGACGGCAGGCAGCTTTCGGATGAATCGCCGCGTCTGCCAGTGGGGGTTTGCCCAGCCCTTCGACGCCATGGAAATCGCCGACAGCACCAGCCGCCACTATGTCTGTCTGCTGTTTAGCCTCACCAATCCGGCGGCTCGCGGCATGGTGGCCAACTTCCCGATGCTGATGCTGCGGATCTGCGAATGCCTGGAGAAATATGCCGAGGAGCTGATCCGCGATATCGAGCAGGGCAGCTTTGCCGACTGGCTGACGATTGAGCCAGAGCTGCGGGCGCGGCTAGAGCGCCAGTGGACAGCCCGTCCCCAGCGGGCCGCCGAGCTGCGGCAAGTTCTGGAAATCGAAGGGCGGCTCACCCCCCGCAATGCCTGGAACCGGCTCTCGCTGATTGGCACGGCCCTGGGCGGCACCTCGGATTTCTATCTGAAGCGCTTCCCCGACTACTTCGGCAACATTCCCGTATTCGGGGGTGTCTACGGCACGGCTGAAGCCAATTTCGGCGTCTGCTATCGGCTGAACCACGAGGGCTGCATTCTGGCAATCGAAAGCGGCTTTTACGAGTTTGTGCCCGCCGACCAATGGGACAGCGACCAGCCCCAGACCCTGTTGCCCACCGAGGTCAAGGTTGGCGGCTATTACCGGATTCTGCTGACCAGCTACAGCGGCTTCTACCGCTACGACATTGGCGACGTGGTGGAGGTAATCGACTTTTTTGAAAACACGCCCGTGATCGTGTTCCGGCATCGTCGCGGCGGCCTGGTGTCTTCAACTACCGAAAAAACCACCGAATACCACCTGACCCAGACGATGCAGACCCTCCAGCAGGAGTTCGGCATTGCCCTAGACGATTTTTGCCTCACCCTCTCGGAGCGGGAAGTCCCGGCCCATTATCTAATCAACATCGAGCTGGCCGAGGGGCAGCAGCTCAGCGATCCGGAAAAATTCCTGGCCCGATTTGACTACTGGCTGGGCCAGTTCAACGACCAGTACCGCATCGTCCGCCAGGACCCGGTCCCACCCCCACGCCTGCGCCTGCTCGCCCCGGGCAGTTTTGCCACCGTCCGGCAGCGCCAGCTGCTGCGCGGCACCTCGGATTCGCAGCTTAAGGTACCCCACCTCAGCGAAGACCGCGAGTTTCTGCGCGACCTCACCCTGCTGCAAGAGGTGCGATTGGCAGAGGATGGAGCCTATTTGGGTCGGCGGTGAGCTAGCTTCTCGTTACATTAGCTTCTGGGGCTACGCGGCTGGGTAAACCAGCTCAACCGGGCTGTGGCCGCCAGCAGCAGACCCAGACCCAGGCAGACCAGGGTGGCAGCGGAGAAAGTCGTGACGGGAGAACTGGCCTGAAAGACGAGGCCAAACAGGCTGGGGGAAAGAAACTGGCCGAGAAAGGTCATGCCGGTGCCGACAGCCAATACTGTGGACTGTAAATCGGGCGGGGTGAGGTTGGCCAGAGCGGCGTAGTGGCTCGGCACCACAATACCCAACCCGATGCCGAACAGGGCAGAGGCCGGAATCAGCGGCACCGGATCGAGCGTCGGAAAGCCGAGCAGGGCCAGGGTCATACAGCCGTAGCCCAGCCCAATCGCCGTCAGCACGCCAAAGCGCCGGGTGAGCCACTTCAAGCCAAAGGCCGAGATGCTGGCCGAGCCGAGCGCCTGGGCCGTCAGCACAATCGCAATCGTGAACGGATCAAACCGCCGACTGCTGAGATGCAGCGACAGGTTCATCACCGTGGCCAGCGCCACTGCCGAGGTGAGACAGAGGGTGACAAAGAAACAGAGGATTTGACCGTTGCCCAGCACCGCCAGACCTGCGTTGGATTGGCCCAATAGCGAGGCAGTGGCAGCCCGGTCGGTCAGCTGCCAGACCACCGCCAGCGCCAGCGGTATCGCAATCCCGTATAGATAGAACGCCCACTGCCACTGGCCTGCCCCTAACAAACCGGCCAGCAGCGGATACACCAGATTGGCCAGGGTGATGGCGCTGGAGGCTAAAGCAATCGCCTGGGAGCGATCCTCCTCTGCCGCATAGCGCTGGGCCAGCAGCCCCAAACTGGCCGCCGCGATTCCGCCCGTAGCCGCGCCCAGCAGCATCCGGGTGGCCAGCAGCGCCAAGACCGTCTCGGCCCAAGTGCCCGCTATGCCAAACAGGGCAAACAGCAGCAGCGAGGCCACCAGCACCCGAACCCGCCCGATCCGGTCGGCCAAGATTCCCAGCAGTGGACAGAACAGGGCCACGGTCAGGTAGTGGATGCTGCCCAGGGAGCCAATCAGCAAATAGTCACCGCTGAGCTGAAACTGCTGCTGAATTTTGCCCAACACGGGCAGCACGACGGCTCCCGGCATCACCGTCAGCGACCCCGCCAGCAGCAACACCCAGAGACCCGCTTCTGATTGAATTCGTTTCATCGGTTTGAAGGTTGCCTCTGAGGTGTGTTCCAGGCCGAAACCATAGGCATTGGCGGTGCTGTTCGGGAAGTGCTGTTCGGGAGCAAAGGCTTGGGCAGCTGATCATCACCCAGATCCTGATAGATCAGATCTGAATAGATCAGACCTGGCTAAAACCTGGCCAAGACCTGGGTCAAACCGCGTCGCGTCACCCAGGCGGATGCCTTAGAGAATATCCTGTCCAACAGGCAGCATTTTCCCGAATCATCGGGCTATTTTATAGCATTTGCAGAATTTCTTTGACTTTCTCAGCCCGATTCGGACTCAAGAGCGCCAGCCCCAGTTGGCCCAGGGTATGGGGAATCGCACAGACGCTGCCCAAATAGGCCCGCCAGCGGCCCCAGAGCCAGAATGCCCGTCGGGTGGGGTAAACCCGCCAGAACCGATTGACGGAACAAACCATGCCGTCCGAGTCGGGGCTGGAATCTGTCAGGGAAGTGACCTCGTGCCACCAGCCCGCCGGGATATAGAGCAATTCTCCGGGCTGGAGCGTAATATCAGACCGGTGCTGGAGCGCCTGACC
>JBJTUI010000682.1:0-4246 GCA_046080625.1 Elainella sp.
TTACATTCGAACCGAACGAGTGCCCTATGGTGCGCCGCTCGCTGAAAATCAGGTCACCTGGGCGGTCGATCACTGGCTGGAACAGGCTCGTCAGCTGATGGGCGACCCGCTTCAGGGGCTGCTGCAATCGCCTGCTCCCGATCTGACCAATCGCTCGGCCTTAAACCTGATTGAATTAGGCCAGGAGCTATTTGCCGCGCTGTTTCGCGAACCGTTGCGCGACAGCTGGGTGATTGCCCAGGGGGTAGCCCAAAACCGCCGTGAACCCCTGCGGCTTAGGCTGGGGTTGAAGGGGCCAGACCTGCCGCGCCTGCCCTGGGAAGTTATGTATGGTGGCGATGTGCCCGTAGAGCTAATCCGGCAGGGCAGTATCACCGCTGTGCCCCAACCCCTGGCCACCGGTACCCGAATCATTTTTTCTCGCTATCAAATTGGCGCTCAGCTGGTGGAAGATATTCCAGCCCTGCCGCCCCATCAGCCCCTGCGAATTTTGATGGTCGTCTCCGCGCCGACCGACCGCGAACAGCTCAAGCTGCATCGGGAAGTGCAGCAAATGCAGCAGGAGTTAGAGTCTGGGTCGGGCGAGGGAGGAGAAGCAGCCCTCAAGATCCAGCTGAAAATTTTGCTCCAGCCCGGACGGGAAGAACTGGCTCGAACGCTTGAACAGGGACAGTTTCAGGTGCTGCACTATGCCGGACACAGCGACCTGAGCGCCCATGGCGGCAGCCTCTACCTGGTGAACAACCGCACCGGGCTGAGCGAAACCTTGACGGGAAACGACCTGGCTGGTCTGTTGGTCAACAACGGGATTCGGCTGGCCCTATTCAACTCCTGTCGGGGAGCCCACACAGCTGCCTCGAATCCAGCCGGTGGTCAGGATCGCAATCTGGCTGAGGCGCTTGTGAGTCGGGGCATTCCGGCTGTGCTGGCCATGGCAGAGCAAATCCCCGATAACGTGGCTCAGAATCTAACCATCTGGTTCTACCGCAACCTGAGGCTGGGCTTCGCGATTGATGTCAGCCTGAATCGGGCTCGGCAGGCGCTAGTCGCGGCCTACAGCTCCAATCAGTTTTATTGGGCGCTGCCAGTGCTCTACCTGCATCCCGAGTTTGATGGGCACCTCGTTTCCAAAGACCGCCCCGCAGCCGATAGCGGCAACCGATCGCCCTACGGTGGTACTGGGCCACTGCCTCGCCTGAATCCAGTTCCCTCCAGCCTGCCCCCAGTCACGCCCCCGGCTGCCAGCGCTGCTGGGAATGAGCTGGCTGCGCTCGAGCGGCCTGTCAGAAGTCCAGAGCAGCAGGGTTCTGGCCCTCGTCCCGTTCTGCCCGAGCTAAATGACGCCGAACAGTTGGAAGAGGCGACCGAAGCCGACCGGCAGGTGATTGCCCAGATGCTGGAACAGCTCACCCCTCCGGCTCCTGCTAGCCGACCGGGCTCTACCGGACAGCCGTTCTCGTCTGGCGGAGGCAGACTTTCTGAAGCGAATCAGCTCAACCCTGAACTTCGAGCAGTTAATGGAGCGGTTGATCGGCCATCTGATCGGCCAACCAATAGGCCAACCGACAGGCCAACTAAAACAGAGACCTCCGCTTTGCCGATCCCTCCTCAGAACTCGCCAGTTGGCGTGGGGGCAGAGCTGGCTCAACGTTCCCCAGTCCGGCGTTCGGCCCCGGGCCAGATGGTCAGCCGCTTTTTGCTGTTGCCCGCTCTGGGGGCGGTTGGGCTGGTGGCCTATGCAGCCCTCTACGGAATTCCCCAGCAGGGCTGGCAGTTGCCGAATGGCTGGGGTCGCTGGCCGACTAGCGATGCCGTCAACCCTGGTTTGCCGATTGATCCAACCGCATCCGTAGAAGAACTGCGGGCGCTGGCCCAGGATTATTTCAAGGATCAACAGCCGGAGCAGGCGATCGAGGCTGTTAAGGTACTGCTTGAGAAAGGGGCGCTGACCGAAGCGTCGGACGCGATTGCCGCAGCCCCGCCTGAGATCAAGGACGATGCCCGGATCAACTTTCTGCGGGGGCGTCTGGCCTGGCAGGGCATGAAGGCCAAGGACGGAGTGCATACGCTGGATCAGGCCGTTGCCTTTTGGGAAAGCGCCGTCAGCAGCGAGCCAGATCGGCCCGAATACCAGCAGGCGATTATGTTTGCCTACTACGCCTCAGGGGATTCCCGCAGTCTGGAACAGGCGATTCAAAGCTGGTTTGCCGCCAACAACAACCCGGCGCTGACCGATGACGAGGTGCTGGAATTCAAGGCCATGGCCGCCCTAGTGCTGCAAAAGCGGGCCGCAGCCCAGCCCGACCAGCAGCGCAATGAATATCTGCTCAACGCGGTGCAGCTCTATGAAGAGGTGATGCGGCGTCAACCCCAGCGCTTCAGCCCGGAAACCCTACAGCGAGACTGGCTCTGGACGGAAGCCGCGATTCAAGACTGGCAGACTCTGGGGCGGTTGGCCCAGGCTGACCAGAAGCCCGCCGCTCAAGCTAGTCCTGCTAGTCCTGCTGCTAGTCCTCAAAGCAACCCAACCAATCCCCAGCCCGCCGCGAGTGCTCCGGCCCCGACTCCGGCCCCCTCGCCCAGTCCGGCAGCCAGCCCCTAGCGGGTCAAGATGCAGGGAGCCGCCGGGGACCGGTCCATCGGGAGGCCCAGAGGCTTACCGGACGCTGGAGTCGATCTGGTTTAGCTGAACGCCGCGAATCGCGTAGTCGAGCAGGCGAATTGGGTGGATCACGGGGACTGATTTGCCCTGGAGATCCAGATGTTTGAGGATTTGCAACGAACAGCCCGGATTGGAAGAGGCGATCAGCGTGGCTCCCGTATTCAACAGGTTGCTCACCTTCTGCTGGCCCAGCTCCTCGGCGACTTCCGGTTGCAGCATGTTGTAAACCCCGGCACTGCCACAGCAGAGAGAGGCGTCAATCGGCTCGCGCAGGGTAACGCCGGGAATTTGGCGCAGCAGCTGGCGGGGCTGGAGGCTGATTTTTTGGCCATGCAGCAGATGGCAGGCGTCCTGATAGACCACGGTCAGAGGCTCCGCCTGCAAAGCCGACAGGGGCGCAGTCAGGCCCACCATCGCCAGAAATTCCTGGACATCTTTCACTTTGTTAGAGAACTGAATGCCCTTTTCGCGATAGACCGGATCGTCTTGCAGCAGCTGGCCGTATTCCTTTAGGGTGTGGCCGCAGCCCGCAGCGTTGATGATCACGTAGTCCACGCCCGTGCCTTCGAAACTGTCGATCATCTGTTTGGCCAGCGCCTGAGCCTGGGCTTCCTGTCCCTGGTGGTGCGGCAGCGCGGCGCAGCAGCCCTGGGATTTGGGAATCACCACCTCGCAGCCGTTGGCGCTGAGTACGCGGGCTGTTGCCTCGTTGACCTCGCTAAAAAACAGGCGCTGCACACAGCCCAAAACCATCCCCACCCGATAGCGCTGCTGGCCCTGGGCCGGAACGACGGTCGGCAGATTGTCCTGAAACGACTTGAGGGTGACGCTGGGCAGCAGGTTTTCCATGGCCGCCAGCCGGGGCGAAACCCGCTGAAGCAATCCGGTCGCCCGCACCAGCTTGGGCAGGCCCAGCTTCTGGTAGAGCAGCAGGGGAGCTAGCAGCAGGCGCAGCCGGTCGGGGTAGGGGAACAGTGAGAAGATCAGCTGGCGAAACAACCGATCGGGCAGTGACCGGCTGTAGTTGCGCTCGATCTGGGGGCGGGTGGCCGCGATCAGCTTGTCGTATTGAACGCCCGACGGGCAGGTGGTAACGCAGGCCAAACAGCCCAGACAAGAATCGAAATGCTGAACGCTAGCAGACGACAGTGGGGCCGCAGCTTCGTTGATCGCGTCCATTAAATAGATCCGGCCTCGGGGCGAATCGGTCTCTTTGCCCAAAACCCGGTAGCTGGGGCAGGTGGACAGGCAAAAGCCGCAGTGGACGCAGGCGTCGATCAGCTTCGGATCAGGAGGATGCTGGGCATCGAAGCCAGGGAAACTGTCGCCAGGTTGGGCCATTTGGGCAGCTGGAACGACACCAGAGTCGGGCTGTAGAGTTGAATCAAAATCGAGCGATTGCATATGAAGTGCGCTTTTAAAGCGATTCAGAAAGGGAGATTTAAATGGTTCTTCCAGAATTGCCGTGGTTGCCACTAGATATGGAATTTAGTCATTTCCAGGAGATGAACCGCTTCAGGTTGAACCAAAGCGTTCATAGCCCCGCAGATCGAGGGTTAAGCGCTGAAAAATCCGTTTGACATC
>JBJTUI010000683.1:0-5864 GCA_046080625.1 Elainella sp.
AAGGCAAGAAGATCCTCGCGCCGACGGCCACCAGCGCCACAATAAACACCAGCACAATCAGCAGGGGGGCAATGTATTGACGAAAGATGGCCATAAGCAGTTCCTAATGCGGTACTAAATTTTGCAACAAAATCAAAGCAATAAAACCAGATTAGGGGCGCAGGCAACCCGGTTCGAGTGAGAGCCAGGTCAGCCGAGAAGATTCCAGGAGCGACTAGCAGGAAGGCCAGTAAACCTGTCCAGGCAGAAACCATCTTGAGCAGGAAGAATGCCCCTGAAGAGAATTTAAGAAATGCAAAGCTCTACTCTTTATCCTACAGGGCAGGTGGCCAACCGAAAAGGGCCGATCCAGCCTTTGTTTGCCCTAGTTTGCTAAATCACCCTTTTGGGTGACATGGGCGGATGAGGGCACCTATCGTGGCCCAGCCTAAAGTAGAACTATAGACAGAAACAGGAATAAAACGATGAAGTTGGTTTACCGGGGAGTTAGTTACGAAACAAAATTGCCTCGGACGACGACAAAAGGGAAAGCAATCGGCAAGTACCGTGGGGCAAGTCTTTATGAACGAATCTGGCAACACAATTCAGCAAGCTAAACACGCTACAACCGACGCATTGCTCGAATTGCTATTCCGCCAAGTTTAACGACATAAGTTTGACGACAACTGTAGAGAAGTTAAAAGTTTGCCTGACAGGGGGGCTTGTCAGGCTTTTCTAATTTTAGAGAGGGCCGGTAGAGTTAGCACATCGAATCGGACTATTGACCTCAGCGTCAGTTGCGCCAGTGGGGCAACTAGAGTTAACCAGTCAACGAAACTGAGCCTTCAGGCGGATGAGCGCAAGCAGATTGCGCTCTTTTTTATAGCAATCTCTTCGATCGGCAAATCATTTAAGAAAGCGGCTCCCTGCAAGGCAAATTCCCAGAAACACAAAAAAAAGGGTGGCCATGGCCACCCCGATCTGATTTACGTCGCAAAATGATTAGCACTCATCGACGATCAAACTTCTATCTACATTCACAGCCCGCGCTAATAGCTGTAAACAGATTAGCTCACAAACTAGTTAGCGTCAGCGTTCACTTCAGCGCCAGAGATCTGAGTGGGTGAAGCTTGACTGGCCAAGTTCACCTTAACGGCTTTGTGGCGCAGCTGTTCCACTTTAGGCAGCGTCAGCGTTAGAACGCCATCTTTGTAGTCAGCTTCGACTTTATCGTTTTGGACCTCAACCGGCAGGCCGATTACCCGGTGGAACTTGCCATAGCGAAACTCGGACTTGAAGAAGCCATTTTCTTCCGACTTTTGCTCGTAGCGATGTTCACCAGCAATCGTCACAGCTTCGCGAGTCACTTCGACATCCAGATCTTTGGCATCAATACCGGGAAGCTGGACCCGGAGCACAATCGCGCTCTCGTTATCCTTCATTTCGACAGCGGGACGCCAAGCAGACTGCTGTTGGGTCGGCTGGGTCAGTTCGTCGAAGAGTTGATCAAACTGGCGGCGGACGGTTTCCATTTCTCGCAAAGGCTGCCAATAACGAACTAGCATAGGTTGACTCCTTTCTGAATGGTGTTGACTAGACCGTTTCATTTCCATGTCTCTATAGTGCCGCAGATCTATTCGTTCCACAGTGGGGAGAACTGTACCAAAACCGTTAGGGTTTTCCCCCTAGCCCTCTGAAGCACAAGGCAGAATGGATTTAGGCGACGGGGTGGGCTGAACAGGTTGAACTGAACAGGTTGAACTAGACGGAACCAGAGGAGCAGGTTAAACCGGGGCTTCTGGGTCAAGCCGAGTCGAGCTTTGTCTCTTGGGGTCGATTTCTTTAGACTAAAAGAGGTTGGCTTTCGCCCAACTCTGCTTCCGTAGGATTTGACCAAACCGATTGCTCACTCGATTGCTGACCCGTTTTCTACCAGTTCTTCTACAAGTCATATGCTGCTTCAACCCCCACAACGCACCAAACTTGATGAATCGGACGACCGCGAGTTCTACAGCGCTCCTCGATTCGTGACCCACGTGGACGAAGGCTTTATTCAACAGCTCACCGACCTTTACCAAGAACGGCTCCAGCCCCAGACCCGAATTTTTGATCTGATGAGCAGCTGGGTTTCGCACCTGCCGGAGCTGGAATTTGCCCATGTGGAAGGACATGGCCTCAATGCCGAGGAGCTGGCCCGCAATCCGCGCCTGGATCACTATTTCGTCCAGAACCTGAACCAGAATCAGCTTTTGCAGCTGCCCGACCAGTCCTTTGATGCGGTGCTGAATACGGTATCGGTGCAGTATTTGCAGCGGCCCGAAGCCGTGTTTGCCGAGATCTACCGAATTCTGAAGCCGGGCGGAATTTGCATTGTCAGTTTCTCAAACCGGATGTTTTACCAGAAGGCGATTCAGGCTTGGCGCGATGGCTCCGAAACGGATCGAATTGAGCTGGTGAAGGGCTATTTTGCCGCAATTCCTGGCTTTGACAATCCTGAAGTGATTGCTCGCCCCAGTTCTCTGCCCAACTTTCTGCAAATGCTGGGTCTATCGGGAGGAGATCCGTTTTATGCGGTGATTGGGCAGCGCGGGGTGGAGTGATGGGGGTGAGGGGGTGAGGGGGTGAAGAGGTGAGGGGGTGAAGAGGTGAGGGGGTGAGGGGGTGAGGGGATGGAATCCAGATCGTATCTGCTGCCGGTTCTCCTGTACTTTCTCTGATTCCCTACTCTGGAATTGCGCTAAAACTGTGCTCTCGGTATATGTCTCGTCCGGGCAGTTTTGTTTATGATTGGGAAGCTGTGCGAGAACTGTAGGCTATGCTGCTTGAATCCCGGTTTGCCCCTGCCTCTGGCTCAATTGACTACTACCGCCACACGATCCGCCCGATTGGCGTTTACGCGCTGCATGGGCTGGCGTCTGACCGCCAAAATCTGCTGGCGCTTGACTGGGTGCGGGGCTATCTAGTGCGGGTTACGCCCGAAACGGACAACACGACAATTCTAAACACCCATCAGGTGGAGCAGTTTCAGGACGCCTCTGGACTGGCGGTTTGGGATAACCAGGCCTGGTTTGCCAGGGATTGCGACGTGTTTTGGTGCAGTGCGCCTGGGTTTGAGCCCCAGCTATTCGTCAGTTTGCCCTATCCGGTGGAGGGGGTGGCGGTTTGGCAGTCTGCGGTCTACGTCAGTTCCCAGAAGCTGGGCTACATTGTCGTGTTTGACCGTAAGACAGGCCGCCAGATCACCCGCTTCCCCAATCCGGGGGTGGGAGCGGAACGGCTGACGGTACGAGACGAGGAGCTTTGGGTCTGCGACGACATTGAGCGCTCGGTGTACTGTATGGACCGGGGAACAGGCGAGATGCGATTTAGTGTGCTGACGCCCTACGACCAGCCCTCGGGCTTGGCCTTCCACCCCCATCCCGAAACGGGCGAAGATCTGCTCTATGTTGCCTATGCCGAGGAAGAACCCTATATTCGCGACAACCCGAACGACCTGGAAAATCAGCGCGAGCTGGCCATCCGCGATCGCACCTTTATCCATCCCCTGCATGTGCATTACGATGCAGACAAGGGCTATGCCCTTTCAAATGGCTATTTGATCGAGATGTCCTACGTTGAGGAACTCTCCCAGCTCGAAGCCGTGAGCCTGACCAATCTGGAATGGCGGATTGCCCTGCCCGCCACCACCGATCGCCAAACCGTGCTGCGGGTAGAGCCGGTCGGAGTTCCGTTCACTGAGGAAGAGCAGGGCGGCCAGCGGGTAGCTGTGTTTCGCTTCGACCAACTGGCGGCGGGCGAAGGCCGGATTTTTGGCTGGAAGGCGCTGATGGAAGTTCGGGGAATTAAATATCACCTGACGCCCCGAGATGTGGAGAAAATTCCGCCCCTCTCGGCTGAGTTTCAGCAGCGCTATCTGGTGGACGATGACGATTTGGCGATGGACAAGGGCACAATTCGCTGGGCTGCCAGGGAATCGATTGGCACTGAAACCAATCTGCTGCGCAAAATCCTGCGGATTCGCAACTACGTCTACGACAAGCTCTCCTACAGCATCAAACCCCACATCGACACGCCGGATGTGGCTCTGGAGCGGGGTACGGGTTCCTGCGGTGAATATGTGGGGGTGCTGCTGGCGCTGGCTCGCCTCAACGGGATCGCCTGCCGCACCGTGGGTCGCTATAAATGTCCAGCCGACCCTGACAAGCGCGGCGTTCCGCTCCAGCCCGACTTCAATCACGTTTGGCTAGAGTTTTACGTGCCGGGGCGCGGCTGGCTGCCAATGGAATCGAATGTGGACGATGTGGTGGATGGCGGTCCCTACCCCACCCGATTTTTCATGGGTCTGCCCTGGTTTCACGCCGAGATCGCCAAGGGTATCCCGTTTGAGAAAATTGCCGCCACTGACCTGCCGGAAGAGATTTCAATCGGCGATCTGGCGATTAACCACATCCGCTTCACGATTCTGGAAGAACTGCCGCCTCTAGCGACCTGAGCAGAGATCTTTGAGCAGAGATCTTTGAGCAGAGATGCTTGAGCAGAGATCTTAACGAGAGCCAGGACATAACAGAAGCTAGGACAATGCCTGTAGCTGATCGAGCTTGGCCAGCACCTCTTTGCTGTGAACCGCAGGTCGGACGCCGGTAAAGATCGCCCGCAGCTGGCCCGCCGGATCGACAATGTAGGTGTGGCGCAGAGCCGAATAGCCCAACCAGGCTCCGTAGGCTTTGCTAACCGTGCCGTCTACGTCGGCCAGCAGGGGAAACTTGAGCCCTTCCGAGTCGCAGAATTCGGCGTGCGAATCGACATCATCGACGCTGATGCCCAAGATCTGGGTGTTTTTAGTCTGGTAAGTGGGCAGATCCCGCTGGAACCGCTGGGCCTCCAAGGTGCAGCCGGGCGTGAAGTCTTTGGGGTAGAAGTAGACCACGACCCACTGGCCCCGGTAGTCGGCCAGCGAAATGCTGCCATCGCCTGTATTGGTGGGTAGGGTGAAGTCGGGAGCAGGCTGATCCAGAACTGGCAGAGGCCCACCTAGGGCAGCCGCAGCTTGGCTGAAGCTGGAGAGAACGGCTCCGGCAGGCAGGGTTGCGAGCAAGGAAACGAACAAACGGCGAGATAGCATAGGACGAAATTTTAGGGCGTTTGGGTTAGGTTCAGGGTCAGGCTCGGGGGCTGGCTCAAATCGTGCGGCAGGATTTAGAGTAGCTTAATAAAAGTTTACACAAAACTCGTGGGAGAAAGGCGCAGAAGCAAGGTGCGAGAGACTATTAGTTCTCTGGGCGCGAACCCAGACATAAAAAACAGGGCACAGTTTGAGCTGTACCCCGCCTAGGATTTGCAAAGAACTTGAATCTAACAATCGCAATTTGGGTAGCCAAATCCGACCTTCCGGCAGCTAGCGCTGGGGCTGGGACGGCAGGATCACCTGATCGATAGCATGGATGACGCCGTTGCTGGCATTGATGTCGGGTTGGAGCACCGTTGCACCATCCACCTTGACGCTGCCGTTGGCAACCGTGACGGTGAGGGGAACACCCGCAGCAGTCGGCAGTTGGCCAGATTCCAGGGAAGCTGAGGGATAGCTACCGGAGACAACGTGGTATTTGAGAATTTGCACCAGCGTGGCCCGATTTTCCGGCTTGAGCAATTCTTCAAACGTGCCAGCGGGCAGGGCTTCAAAGGCTGCGTCGGTGGGTGCAAAAACAGTGAAGGGGCCTGTGCCTTCTAAAACTTGCGCCAATTCTGCTTCATTCAGGGCCGCCACCAGGGTTTTGAAGGACTCACTCGCCGAGGCAATATCGACAATGTTGCCGGAGGTTGCTGCTACGTTGGGTGCAGGCGCGGGCGCTGCGGCTTCAGGCGTGGTGGCAGGATTTGCAGGCGTT
>JBJTUI010000684.1:0-5637 GCA_046080625.1 Elainella sp.
CCGACAGGCGCAATCATGAATTCCTGGAAGTCCACGCTGTTGTCGGCGTGCATACCGCCATTCAGAATGTTGAAGCAGGGGACGGGCAGCAGATGGGCATCGTCACCGCCCAGATAGGCATAGAGCGATTTGCCCTGGGCAGCGGCTCCGGCTCGCGCTACGGCCATGGAAACACCCAGAATCGCGTTGGCTCCCAGCTTGGATTTATATTCGGTGCCGTCTAGCGCCAGCATTTTAGAGTCAACACCAGACTGATCTGTGCCGTCCATGCCCTTGATGGCTTCGGCAATCGGGCCATTGACGTTGGCAACGGCTTTCAGGACGCCTTTACCGCCATAAACGGCTTTATCATCGTCGCGCAGCTCCACGGCCTCGCGGGTGCCAGTCGAAGCCCCGGAAGGAACCGCCGCCCGACCAAAGCTGCCGTCTTCCAGGCTGACATCGACTTCAACGGTGGGATTGCCCCGCGAATCCAAAATTTGTCTAGCGTGAATTGACTGAATCGCTGTACTCATAGTCAACCTCTTTGGTGATCTGTAGTGATCGGTAGCAGCTATAGATCCGCAATCAAAATCGGATCTTCGGATCTATAGCTATAGCCTTTTGGGTTAGGACGGGGTGTAGGGGGGAGCCTGGGCGCAGCCCACACACCCTTCTGGCATAAGCTAGCTGCGTAATGCTATGGCTCTGTAGATAGGGCTAAATGCAGCCCGCGAAGCTCAGCTTACAGCTAATTTGCAGTGAAATAATTTGCAGTGAAATTTCGACTCAATCTAGGCTGGAAACCTGCGCAGCAGGATCAAGATTTGAGCGAGATTTTGTTGAATTGGATTAACTCGAGAGGAATGGGAAAGGGGTGAGCCGCTGCCCACCCCCGTCCGACTAGGCGTTTAGCTTAGTAGGGCCATTTCCAGTTGTCCACATCAGGCCGGTCGATGCCATGTTCGAAAGCATAGTTGCGGCAGGAGATCTGCTCATCCTTCAGCATCTCCTTGACGTGGGCTCCGGCCACCTTCAGCTTCGGCACCCGATCAATCACATCCATGGCGATACTGAAGCGGTCAATCTGGTTGCAGATCGCCAGCTCCAGCGGCGTGTTGATGTTGCCTTTTTCCTTATAGCCGCGCACATGCAGGTTGGCATGGTTGGTGCGGCGGTAGGTGAGGCGGTGGATCAGCCAGGGGTAGCCGTGGAAGTTAAAGATGATTGGCTTGTCGATCGTGAACAGGCTGTCGAAGTCGCTGTCGCTGAGGCCATGCGGGTGTTCGCTGGCGGGCGTCAGTTTGAACAGGTCGATCACGTTGACAAAGCGGATCTTGATGTCAGGGAAGTTCTCTCGCAGCATCACCGAGGCGGCCAGGTTTTCCTTGGTTGGAATGTCACCTGCCGAAGCTAAAACTACGTCCGGCTCAACACCCGCGTCGGTGCTGGCCCATTCCCAGATATCGATCCCCTTGGTGCAGTTGCGCACGGCAGATTCCATATCGTGGTATTGCAGGTGCATCTGCTTATCCGAGACGATCACGTTGACATAGTCCTCGCTCTTGAGGCAGTGATCGACCACCGACAGCAGCGAGTTGACATCTGGAGGCAAGTAAATCCGCACCACTTCCGGGCTCTTGTTCATCATCACATCCAGGAAGCCCGGATCCTGGTGGGTAAAGCCATTGTGGTCTTGCCGCCACACCGTCGAGGTGATCAGCAGATTGAGCGAAGAAACCTTCTGCCGCCAGTTGACATGCTTACAGATTTCCAGCCACTTGGCATGTTGACCCACCATTGAGTCGATTACGTGAGCAAAGGACTCATAGGTCGAGAAGAAGCCATGCCGACCCGTGAGCAGATAGGCTTCCAGCCAGCCTTCCAGGGTATGCTCACTCAGCATCTCCATCACCCGACCATCGGGCGAGAGCTCGGTGCCGTCAGAATCTTCTGGGAAATATTCGGCGATCCAGAACTTCTTGCTGACCTCGTAGACGGCGTTCAGCTTGTTGGAGGTGTTCTCATCGGGGCCAAACACGCGGAAGGAGTTCATGTTGTTGCGCATCACGTCGCGCAGAAACACGCCCATGGGTCTGGTGTTTTCGGCCAAAACCACGCCGGGTTTCTCGACCTGAACCCCATACTGGCGGAAGTCGGGCATGTTCAGCTCTTTGCGCAGCAGGCCGCCGTTGGCATAGGGGGTTGAGCCCAAGCGCTTGGTGCCGGTCGGGGCAATTGCCTTGATTTCAGGCTTCAGCCCACCACTTTCATTGAACAGCTCTTCTGTCTTATAGCTCTTCATCCAGGCTTCCAGAATCTGTAGGTGCTCAGCATTGTTGTGCATTGAGCCCATGGGCACTTGGTGGGAGCGCCAGAAGCCTTCTACCTTGTGGCCGTCGATCTCGCCGGGGCAGGTCCAGCCCTTGGGCGTGCGCAGCACAATCATCGGCCAGCGGGGACGGGTGGCGATACCGCTGCTGCGAGCCTCCTGCTGGATTTGCTTGATCTCAGCCACACAGTGATCCATCGTGGCGGCCATGGCCTGGTGCATCGACTCGGGATCGGAGCCTTCGACGAAATAGGGCGTCCAGCCGTAGCCGCGGAACAGTTGCTCAAGCTCCTCGTGGCTGATTCGGGCCAGAATCGTCGGGTTGTTAATTTTATAGCCGTTCAGGTGGAGTACCGGCAGCACCGCACCATCCCGGATCGGGTTAAGGAATTTATTCGAATGCCAGGAGGTCGCAAGCGGGCCAGTTTCGGCCTCACCGTCGCCCGGCATGGTGACTACAATCAGGTTCGGGTTGTCGAAGGCCGCACCGAAGGCGTGGGAGATGCTGTAGCCCAATTCGCCGCCCTCGTGGATCGAACCTGGAGTTTCAGGGGTACAGTGGCTGCCGATGCCGCCAGGGAAGGAGAACTGCTTGAAGAAGCGCTGCATTCCGGCTTCATCTTCGGTGCAGTGGGAGAAGAACTCGGAATAGCTACCCTCCAGATAGCAGGGGCCAATAAAACCAGGAGCACCATGGCCTGGCCCAACCAGAAACAGCATGTCCTGGTCCAGCTGTTTGATGATCCGGTTGATGTGAATGTAGAGAAAAGAAATCCCTGGGCTGGATCCCCAGTGGCCCAACAGCCGGTGTTTAATCTGCTCGTCTGTCAAGGGCTCTCTCAGCAGTGGATTCGATTTCAGGTAGATCATGCCAACTGCCAGATAGTTAGCAGCGCGCCAGAAGGCATGCATCTTATACAGCTCGTCGGGGGAGAGCGGTGCCCCTTGAACGGTGGCACGAGCTTGGCCAAATGCACTCAAAGAGGAGATATCAACAGTTGGTCTTTCAGGGGTTGCTACCATAATGTTCCAAACGCCAAAGGAGTCTTGTAAAAATAACCTGAGCAGGCAAGGGGCTTAAGCCCCTTGTTCAAGCCAGTAGACCGATCCAGGTGATCAACTTATTCGTACAAGCTGCCAAAAGTAATGAGGTTTGCTTGCAGCGCTACGCCACACCGAACCAGCATCAGACAAGTTTCAGACTAAGTTCCGAAACCTTACCTGACTGGCTTCATTAAACAGTCAATTTCTCTTGAAATAGCCAGACTAAAAGCTATCTTAAGAAGTCGTTTCTGCCGATACCTTGCATTAAATCCTGCGTCACAGCCAGTTAGCTCACAAACCAAACTGGTTTGTTTGGCATTATAGGCCACAGGACTAGAGTAGATGTTAGTACGAGAAATACACTTGCTGTAAAAAATAGCCGCTGAGCACTGTTTTCTGAGCCCGAAAAACAATCTGGTGATGTAACAGAGCTGATGCTGATTCGCTACATGCTGATCTGCTACATACAGCGCAAAACTTCCTGCTCCGTAGTCAGATTAATTCAACAGTTCAGTAAATTCCCGCTGGTTTTAATACCAATTCTTTTTGGAGCTGCGCAAAATCAATGGGGGTCAAGGGGGCTGCGCCCCTTTGTGGGGACGGAGTCCCCACACCCCTCGTTCTATGCAGGCTCGCAAAAGATTGATATAACTCTTCAAGACATGCTCGAGACGAGCGCTTAGCCAGACCAGGAAGTTTGCAAAACTCTGATAGCAGCATTGAATTAAACCGATGGCCTGGAAAGACTTGACTGAAAATTTAGAGTTGACCTGCTGCACTTTACACTTACCTGCCCATAAACCCGCTAAATTGGGACTCAAAATTTAATTCAGCAGATCGATCCAGGACTGAATCACTGGTTCCCTTTGGCTGGCAATTCACATCGATTTGGAAGAGGCTGCACCATGTTAATCGACGCCCGACGAATTCCCAGCGGCGAAGTCATTGAAACCGAAGTCTGCATTTTGGGAGCAGGACCCGCAGGCATCACGGCTGCGCAAGAATTTCTGGGCAAAGACGTGCGCGTTTGTCTTCTAGAAACTGGCGGCACAGAATACAGCGAACCGATCCAGCAGCTGGCTAGCGCTGAGGGGAATTCGATTGGTGATTTTTATCCCGGTGCCTACTGGATGCGACACCGCGAGTTTGGCGGCACCGCCCACCGCTGGAATATTGCCCTGGGCAACGGTAAACCAGGAGTACGCTACGTCCCCTTCGACCCCATCGACTTTGAGAAGCGCGACGAGGTACCCTACAGCGGCTGGCCAATCACCAAGGCCGACCTTGACCCCTACTACGAGCGCGCCCAAGCGGTCTGCCAAATTGGCCCCTATCACTACGCCGCCGCTGATTGGGCCGACTCGCAGGCCCAGCCGTTTGAATTTTCCAGCGGTAATCTGTTCACCAAAATGTTCCAGTGCGGCCCCCGCGACGTGTTTATTGAGCAATACCGGGAGCAGTTTCGCCAGTCTGCCAACATCTCAACCTACCTCTACGCGACCGCCGTTGAGCTTGAAACCGACGAACTCGGCCAGACTGTCACTCGGGTGCGGGTTGCGACCCTGGAGGGCAACCAGTTTCATGTGGCTGCCAAATGGGTAATTGTCGCCAAGGGCGGGATCGAAAGCACCCGACTGCTGCTGCTGTCCAATCAGGTGCAGCAAAATGGCCTGGGCAACCAGCATGGCCTTGTGGGCCGCTTTTTGATGGATCACCAGATGGTACGGGCAGGTCTCCTCAAGCCCACTAGTCCGGCTCTGTTTAAAGAGCTTGCCCTGTACGATCTGCGCCCTGTCCAAGGTACTGATGTGATCGGCAAGTTTTTGCTGAGCGAGGAGATGATGCGGCGGCATCGGCTGCTGAACACCGCCACGGCTATCTTCCCCCGCAGCAGTATCTACAGCTGGAATCCAATGCGGATGCTGTTTCCGAAGGGCAAAAACTACCGCTCCAAGTCGGTTGCCGCCGTACAGGCTCTGCTGAAGGCAAAGCGGGAGCGCACCTTACCTGCCAATCTGCTGTCCCAGCTTGCCCACATTGCCATAGGTCTAGACGACATTCTCTACCTGCAGCTGCGCCGCAAGCCGCTGTTCTCGCATCCAACCGGCATCTATGGTTTCGATCAGGGCGGCTGGTCGGCCCTGCCCAATCCACAAAAGCAGTTTGGTCTGTTTGAAGTTGTGCATCTGGCTGAGCAGGCTCCCGACCCCAACAACCGGATTACGCTTGGAACAGAGCGCGATGCCCTCGGCTGTCCTAAAGTGAAACTCTACTGGCGCTGG
>JBJTUI010000685.1:0-5053 GCA_046080625.1 Elainella sp.
TGTGTTTATCTCCTACGGTTTGGTTCAAGCCACCGTGGGAGTTACTTTACCTGCGCTCCGGAACTCCGGGAACGCTCAAAGCTGGTCAAGTCGCACTGGTAGAACCAGTGGCTTACCTTCTGAGCTACTGACAAGTTATTCTTACATGATTCCTTAAGGCAAGTCAGGGCCAGGGACAGCCCGAGCTGGAGACGGGGAATCGCCGTCAGCGTCTGCCAGACCTGGGCGAAGGTATAGTGCTGCAACTCTTGCCGCAGGGTCCAGAGCGACAGGCCAAACAGCCCCAAACCCAGCAGGGAGGGCAGGACTGCGGTGAGCCGGGACAGCAGGCGGAGCGTCGCAGAATTGGGCTGGAAAGGCTTCATGGGATTGCTGGGGCTGGACCGACAACAAATTGAGACTGATGACAACTAGCTGCCCGGTTTCAAGTAGTCCAGCAGGCGGTCGCCTGAGTCGGCCCGAACCAGGGCCAGGGTGACATCGGGCAGGGCGGACAGGCTGGGGTAGATCAAATAGCGGGATTCCCAGCGGGGATGGAATTTGTCTTTGTAGTGGTGCAGCCCCTCGAAGTTATAGAACTGGTTGAGGTGATGGTAGAGAAATTGCAGGGTTTTCTCCAGCCGGGGCGAGTCGGGTTCGCCGATGCCAGCCAGGGCCGACAGCCCCAGGTTAAAACTGTCGTAGCCCCGCTGTTTGTAGTACTGAAACAGGGAGAGAAACAGGAAGTCCATCGTGCCGTTCTCGATCTCCTGGCGCTTGCGCATCAGATCAATCGTGATTTCGTTGAGCTGGTATTCGGAGATCACGTTGGCAAAGGCGCTGACCTGCCCCTGGGGCGTTCGCACCACGGCAATTTCGCAGCTGCGCAAATAGGCCGGGTCAAACCAGCCCAGGGAAAACTTTTTCTCAGAGCCCCGCACCATGTGGAGCCACTCGTCGCTGACCGAACGCAGCTCTTGCAGCAGGGCATCGCTAATCGGCGGTTCGTAGATCTGGAACTGGTGGCCCGCCTTGGTCATTTTGTTGATTGCCGTGCGCAGATTGCGGCCTGCCTTGCCCTCCAGGGTAAAGGAGCTGAGATCCACCACCGCCTCTTCGCCGATTTTCAACACCTGAAAGCCTAGCTGCCGGTAGAGCTCCAGATCGTTGGGCAGGGTTTGGTAAAAGGCGGGATACCAGTCGTTGCAAGCACAAAACTGCTGAAAGCCAGCAATCGCCTCCAGCCGATCGGCTGCCGGGCCAATCGGGTCGCCCAAGGCAATCGCGCCCCGTCCTTTGGGCACATAGGCCACCAGACTTTGGCCAGACGGGCTGAAGTAGTAAACCTTGTCGTCGAACAGGGTGAAGCGGGCCAGGGACGATTGGCCATATTGCTCCACCAGGGCTTGGGCCTTGAGCCGGTCGGCCCTGCTGGCTCCAGAGCGCAGCAGCACAGGGCGCAGCAGCATCCAGAGGGCATAGGCCAGGGTCACGGCTCCAATCACATCGATCGAGTCGGCAAAGAAGCGGCCAAATCGGGTTGTAGGAGTGAGGCCAGCGTTGTCTTCGGTGAAGAACATGGCCAGGGTTTGCCAGAGCGCCTGCTGCCAGTTGAACTGGATCGAGTAATGGCTATCGAGCAGGTAAAAGCCAATCGTGCCGTAGGCCAGCGTGAAGCCAATCGAGATCAGCAGAACCCGTACCCCCTGGGCCATGGAGGGCCGGTCGGACTGGGCCGTGAACAGGCGACGCATCCGAATCAGCAGCGCCAGCAGAATTGCGGCCAGCAGGCTTTCCTCGTAGTCGACCCCTTTGACCAGATGGCTGAGGATCGCAATAATTAGCAGTCCCACGGTCAGCCACCAGGCTACCCGCTTGCGCCGCAGCAGATTTGTGGCCAGGGTCAGCAGCAGAAACCCGGCAATCGCCGCGAACAGGTGCCCCCCGGCCCGCACGCCAAACGGGAACAGCTCCCGCAGCCACTCGACGCGGTCAGGCAAACTGGGTGTGACGGCAGAGACAAGATTAACAACACCAACGCAGGCCGTTAAAAAAGCAACAGTCCAGAGGCCGAAGCGGGCGCGGATCAGGGCCGCTTGCCGTCTGTGCCGACCGCTGTGCAGGTGAGGGTTAGCCATGGAATGCGACATAGGAGAATCGGCTGTGAGTTTAGAATGACCAGCAGAGCTGCGCAGACCTTAACACAGAAGTTGATAACATCAGGTATGAAATGGGGTGCGCATGAGATATTTAGGCTCACTGACGAGGGTGGTGCGGTGAAGATAGAGAGAGCTGAGCTAATGTGGCTTGTCTGAACTGGGTGCCGACATAGCTGAGGGAATCTACCAGGTGCTTGCGGAAGTAGTTCCAGCCGTAGTCGGCTCCGCTCAGGCCATGCCCGCCCGGAAACAGATGGAACTGATTTGCCACATGCAGTTTGTTCAAGATCTGGTGAAACTCGCGGCTAGAAGCAACGAACTCCGCGTCACTTTCGCCCGCATCCAGATAGGCCCGCAAACTCTTGAGCTGGGCGGGCGGGAGTTGGCCGACAAACTGGATCGGGCTGTTGGCAGGGCCGCTGGTATCGGTGAAATAGCCGCTGTGGCTGAACAGAACGTGAAACTTGTCGAGGTGGCGCAGGCCGATATTAAACGCGCCCCAGCCGCCCGAGGAAATGCCGCCCATGGCCCAGAGATGCGGGTCGTCCGCCACCCGATACCGCTGTTTGACTAGGTTCACTAGCTCAGAGCCAATCAGGCTATCCAGCTTGCCGTGGGGTCCGTCAAAATAGGCCGGATCGGTAATTGGATTGGAGCCCCGATCGTCGTTGCCGTCGGGCATAATCACCACAGACGGCGGCAGTTTGCCACTGCTGTAGAGCTGATCCAGAATCGGGGCAACGGCATATTTCTCGGCGAACGACAGAGCATTGTCATGGCCACCGTGCAGCAGAAAAATCACTGGATACCGCTGCTGGGAATGCTGGGCATATCCAGGCGGCAAGATGACGCTGTACTGTCGGGTGGTTCCCATCGCTTGACTGTCAAAACTCGCGAGCTGAACCTGGAGATGTGGATCAACCGGGGCGACTTGGGCGTCGAGCTGCGGCGCGCCAGCCAAATAGACATAATAGTAGCCGGAGGCAGTCAGCAGACCCAGCGTGCCCAGACCAGCGAGGAGGACTGGCTTTAGTTTCATAATCATTACCAGAATGCTGCTTCTTACCCTTCATGGTGGCGAGGTTTTTTGTCAAAGGCATGTCAGTTGGGTGACGTTTTTTGGGTGCGTTTTTTGCAGCAGTTTTGACCGCAGGGCAATCGACTGGCGTCGGCCTAAAAAATCGACCTATGAAAAAGAGTGCGTCATTTAACGCACTCCGCTGTGATGGATGTGTGAACAAACTGGATAACGATTCTGGAATCAGTAAACTTGAATTAAAAGACTGTCTCGGCCCGGTCTAGCGTAACTTTTACACAAGTTCAATCTCAGGCTCGATTTCAGGCTCGATTTCAATTCCTGCGCGAGGGCACATCTGGAAACAAATAACTCACGACCTTGAGCGCCGAGAACAGTAAAAGACTAATGATGAAGATGCTTGTGAATACGGGTAGTCCTAACATGGTTATCACCTTGCACTGAGCAGTTCAAGTCAGAGTCTCTGCTGAGTTATTCTCAATCTAGAGGATGGGTGTGACAAATCTGCTGCGAGGGCGTGACAAATTCGCGTTAGGACCGTCAGAGTCAGGAGCCTAGGCCAGCGGCAGCGAAAACCGGAACTGGCTGCCCTGACCCAGCTGGCTTTCGAGCATAATCCTGCCGCCCTGGAGTTCCACCAAGCGTTTGGTAATGGCCAGCCCGATGCCGGTGCCCTTGCTGTGCTGCTTGCGGGCCTGGGGCGACCGCCAGAATCGCTCGAACACGTGGGGCAGTTCATCTGGTGCGATCCCGCTGCCCGTGTCGGTTACGGCGATCCAGACCTGTCCGGGTTCGGGCCAGACCTGGAGGGTGATCTGGCCCTGGGGCGTGTGGCGAATCGCATTGCCCAAAAGGTTGACCAGAATCTGTTCGGTGCGGTCGCGGTCGGCCAAGACCAGGGGCAGCTCGGCGGGGCAATCAATGCGCAGCAGCGGACCCTCTTCTAGCAGCTGGCTTTCAAACCGCTGCACCAACGACCGCAGCAGCGGCAGCAGCTTCAAAGGCTGGAGGTGGAGGGCGATATGGCCCGACTCGGCCTGGGACAGATCTTGCAGGTCGTTGATCAGGCGTTCGAGGCGTCTGGTTTCGCTGACCAGCAGTTCACAGGTTGGCAGCGAAGGCTCCTGCCCCCGATTGAGGGCGTCTTCTAGGTAGGCACGCACAATCGTCAGGGGCGTGCGTAGCTCGTGGGTCAGATCGCTGATCAGCTCGCGCCGCCGTTTTTCCACGTCTTCCAGGCTGATGGCCAGCCGGTTGAAGCTGTGGGAGAGTTTGGCCAGTTCGGGAATATCGCTGCTGGGAGCCCGTTCGTGCAGCTGACCAGCCGCAAACTGTTGGGCAGTCCGCTCTAGCTGGGCCAGAGGTTGAACGATGCGTCCGGCGATCCAGTAGCTCAGCCCCATCGAGGCCAATGTTCCGACCAGCACCGCCAGCAGGGTGCTGCCACCCCAAACCGACTCAAACCCATCGACTAACACCTCTCGCAGTTCGCTGATCGCATAGCCCAGGGCTTCGAGCTGGTTGAGCCGCTGGGAATAGAGATGGTGCGAAGCAGCCCGACTCACGACCAGAAAACTGGCCAGACCCGTCAGCATCACGGTCAGGTGAGACAGAAACAGCCGGGTGGCCAGAGACAGAATTTTCAGCTTGCGGAGACGGCGAAAAGGCCACAGGGGGCGACGTAGAGACAGAAATCGAGACATGGCCGGTTCAGCAGCAATTGATGGACAGGATAATTCAAGCGGGATGATTCGAGGCCGAACGGGTGCGAGTCTGGACCCGATCAATCGGTACCATCTTCAAATTTGTAGCCCGTTCCCACCACGGTTTTGACAAACAGCGGGCGAGTTGGGTCCTGTTCGATCTTTTTGCGCAACCG
>JBJTUI010000686.1:0-8733 GCA_046080625.1 Elainella sp.
CTGGCCGTCTACCTGTTCTTTGTCATGTTCGTTCCAGAGAGGTTCTAATGAGTTTTACCCGCGAGGTCGGTAGAGCCGTTCGATCTACCCTAGTGCTTTGGATCATCACCGCCCTGATCTATCCTTTGGTGATGGTGGTCATTGGCCAGATCGCCTTTCCGTTCCAGGCCAACGGCAGCCTGCTGCGGAATTCCCAGGGGCAGGTGGTCGGTTCCGCCCTGATTGGCCAGCCCTTCACCAGCGATCGCTACTTCAACGGTCGGCCCAGCACCACCAGCTACAGCACCGCCGATCCAAACCAGGATCAGGCTGGTGTTCTGAACACAGGTGTCTCAGGCGCGAGTAACCTGGCTCCCTCCAACCCCGATCTGCTGGCTCGGGTGCAGGAAACCACGAATCAGCTGCGCCAATCCGGCATTCAACCCACCGCCGATCTGGTCTACAGCTCAGGCTCCAGCCTCGACCCCCACATCACCCCTGAAGCCGCTCAAGCTCAAGTCGCCCGCGTCGCCACCGCCCGAGGACTGCAAGCCGCCCAGATTGAACCCCTGATCGCCCAGAATACCGACGGTCGGTTTTTGGGAATTTTCGGTGAGCCCGGTGTGAACGTACTGAAGCTGAATCTAGCTCTGGATGCCCTCTAGCCCTCGCACCGCTCAACTTTAACCAGTGCTAGCTTTGAACTAGCGCCACGACCCCAGCGATCAGATGTATAACCCCACCAATTCACCAGATGCAGCCGCCAGTCGCCCTACCCGACGCGGCAAACACAAGATTTTTATCGGCATGGCTCCGGGGGTGGGCAAAACCTTCAAGATGCTGGAAGAGGCCCATAACCTCCGGCAAGACGGGGTAGATGTGGTGATCGGGCTGCTCGAAACCCACGGACGCCGAGAAACCGCCGAGAAAGCAGTCGGGCTGGAGCTGATCCCGCGCCAGCAGGTGAACCACAATGGCGTAACGCTGACCGAAATGGACGTGGATGCGGTGCTGCACCGTCGCCCGCAGCTGGTGCTGGTGAACGAGCTGGCCCATACTAACGTACCGGGCTCGGTACGGGAAAAGCGCTATCAGGATGTGGAAGTGCTATTGGCGGCAGGGCTGGACGTATACTCAACCGTGAATATTCAGCACCTGGAAAGCCTGAACGATCTGGTGGCCCGGATCACGGGCATTGTGGTACGTGAGCGCGTCCCCGATCGCCTGATCGAAGAGGCCGACGAGGTGGTGGTGGTGGATGTCACCCCCGAAACTCTGGAAGAACGATTGCGGGAAGGCAAGATCTATGCCGCCGAGAAAGTTGAACAGTCTCTGCAAAACTTTTTCCAGCGCCGCAATCTGATCGCCCTGCGCGAGCTGGCCCTGCGGGAAGTTGCCGACAACATCGAAGAGGGGGCGCTGACGGAGAGTAGCCACAGCAGCCACTGGGAAGCTGATTACTGCAATATTCACGAGCGTGTTCTGGTTTGTATTTCGACCTATCCGAATGCAGTTCAGCTGATTCGTCGGGGAGCAAGGATCGCCAGCTACATGCACGCACCGCTCTACTGTCTGTTTGTGGATGACCCGGATCGGTTTCTGAGCAAATCCGAAAGTTTGCATATCGAAACCTGTGAGCGGCTCTGCCAAGAGTTTAGCGGGGAGTTCATTCGCGTCAGAGGTCAGGATATCGCTAAATCTATCGCAGCAGTAGCCCGCAGCTATCGGATTACTCAGATCGTGCTCGGCGAGAGCCAGCGTTCCCGCTGGAAGCTAATCCTGCACGGCTCCCTCACCTATAAACTACTGCGTTCGCTCAAAAATATCGATGTGCATATTATTTCTACCGAGAAAGGCGAGCCCAGCCGCGCCCAGTAGCGGTCAGACCATTATCCAAAGCTATTACCCAAAAAACTACTTGACAACCTGCTGATAAACGGCGCTTCCCAGAAAAATTGCCAGCTGCATCACGACGATACTGGGGCCAGAAGGCAGATCCAGCAGCGAGGAGAAGAGCATTCCCAGGACGGCGCTAATCCCGCCCAGCAGGGTAGACAGCAGCAGGTGGGTCGTGAAACTGCGGCTCAGCAGCCGGGCCGCACAGGCCGGAATCACCACAAACGCGCTCACCAGCAAAACCCCAATCGCTTTGATAGACAGACCCACCACCAGCGAGAGCAGGGTAATGAAAGCGGTGCGGTGCGCCACCACCGAGACGCCTTGGGCCACGGCCAGCGGTTCATTCAGCGTGATCAGCATCTGGGTGCGGAAGGTGAGGGCCATAAACAGGGCGCAGGCCACCAGCAGCACCCCGCTGATCACCAGATCCCCCTGGCGAATCGCCAGAATGTCACCAAACAGCAGATTGTTCAGACTGCCCTTGTACTGTCCGGTAAAGCTCAGGACAATCACCGCAATCGAGAGCGAAGCCGAATAGACAATATTCAGCAGCGCGTCGGTCCAGAGGCGCGTCTTTTCCAGCAGATAGGTGACGCCCAGGGCGAACACTACCGCAAACGGCAGGAGCACCACCGAGGGATTCCAGCCCAGCAAAAACCCAATGCTGATGCCCAGCAGGGCCGAATGTCCCAGGGTATCGCTGAAGAACGCCAGCTGGCGCAAAATCGTGATGCTGCCCAACATACCGCCCATTAGCCCCGTGAGAACGCCGCCGATCAGGGCGCGCTGCATGAAGGGGAATTGGAAGAGGTCGATGATGCGGTTGAGGTCGGGCATGGGGGAGGTGGGGGATGGGGGGATGAGGGGAAGGGCTAATGGTGGTGGCGGTAGCGGGCGAATTCGATGCCGTAGGCGCTTGAGAGGTTGTCGGGGGAGAGGGCGACTTCGGGGACGCCTTCGCAGAGCAGGCGGCGGTTGAGGCAGATGACGCGGTCGCAGTTGCGCCTGACCATTTCCAGGTCGTGGGAGATCTGGAGGATGGCCCAGCCCTGGGTTTGTTTAAGCTGATAGAGCAGGTGATAGAATTCGGATTCGCTGCGGACATCTAGACCAGCGGGGGCTTCGTCTAGAATCAGCAGACGGCGGGGGCGCACCAGACAATAGGCCAGCAGGACGCGCTTGGTTTCGCCGCCCGAGAGCTGGCTGATCAGCTTGTGGCGCAGATCTAGAGCATCGACCTGGATCAGGGCCTGCCGCACGGCCTGCTGGCGAGCCTGCCGGTTGACCCAGGGCCAGCTCGGCCCCAGCCGGTCCCAGCCCAGCCCCACCAGTTCGGTCACGGTCATGGGAATGCGTCGGTCAAACAGAAAGTTTTGGGGCAGGTAGGCGATCTGCTGGCGGACAGGGACGGGCAGCCTGCCGGTAGGGCTGAGCCGCTGGCCCAGAATTTCTACCCGACCTGACTGATAGGGCAATATCCCCAGAATTGCCTGTACCAGGGTGCTTTTGCCAGCCCCGTTTGGCCCGACAATCGCGACATCGGTTCCGGCCTCTAACTGAAACGACACTCCCTCAACGGCCTGGTAGGTTTCGCGATAGACCGTCAGCCGATCTACTGCCAGCACTGTCTCAGCCAATTCCCACCTCCGCTCCCATCCTGTTGTTCACGCTCTAGGCCCTAACTCACAGCTCATAAGTTTACTTCGCGAATGCTCCTGAATGCCATGGGGTGCTATGGGCGAAACGCTGTCGTCAAATTCTTCAGGTTTTGCCGCATGGTCGTGAGGTAATAGTCGGGCTCGGTGCTGGTGGGGTCGCCAGTTTCCATCGGGTCGAAGTCGCTGACCTGCACGTTCAGATCCTCGGCCAAGGCCGAGAAGGGATTGCCAAACGCCTGGGGTTCTGTCAGCAGGGTTTTGAGATTGGAGGACTGCGCTGCGCTAATCACCCGCTTCACGTCCTGGGGTGAGGCGTTCTCTTCGGGAATCCCGACCAGAAATTCGGCCTTGAGGCCATAGCTGTCGGCGAAGTAGGGCGCGAAATCGTGGTAGGTGACAAAAGTTTGGCCCCGGAACGGCTGGAGCTGGCGAGTAAATTCGGCGTCCAGCTGCTTGAGCTGCTCCAGGTAGGCAGCGGCATTGGCCGTATAGACTGGCTGACCGGCGGGATCGGCAGCAATCAGGCCATCGCGGATGTTTTCGACCTGCTGGATGGCCCGCTTCGGGTCTAGCCAGACGTGGGGATTGAACTCGCCGTGATCGTGGCCCTCAGCTTTCTCTGCTCCGGCCTGCTGTTCCCCGGCATGAGCATGATCGTAATCATGTGTATCTCCCTCAACATCCTCGGTGCGAATCGTGGCAATTCCCTGGCTCGCATCAATCACTTTCAAATCAGCGTTACCGGCACTGTCGATCAATCCATCCAAAAATGCTTCCATTTCCAGCCCGTTTTCTACCAGCACATCCGCCCTGGCCAGCTTTTGGGCATCGTCGGGCGTGGCTTGATAGTCGTGAGGCCCGATATTGGTAGGTAAAAGCTGGGTCACTTCTGCCCGGTCGCCCGCCACGGCCTTGGTGAACTGGGTGATCGGCAGGAAGGTTGTCACCACTTGTAGCTCCGGCTCAGCCACAGGACTGGCGGCCTCTGACCCCGTTGAACTGGACAAATTCGCTCCCGGAGCACAGCTTCCCAGCCCAATTGCTAAAAGGGCTGTCGTGATTGCGGAGCGGACAAGCTGGCGGACAAGGGGCAGTGGCGCGGGGCGGGATGGGGTGGGAGGCATAGGTTTCGAAGGAGTGGGTTTGCAAAGGAATGGGGTTACTAAGGAATGATAATCATTCTCATTCTACTCTAAGGCAGCTTGTACGAATAAGTTGATCACCTGGATCGGTCTACTGGCTTGAACAAGGGGCTTAAGCCCCTTGCCTGCTCAGGTTATTTTTACAAGACTCCTAAGCAACCCGAAACAGACTACCAAAACCGCGCAATTTTGAGGTCGGTTTCAGTACACTGGGGAATGGACAGTCCGATTGGCCCCAACAGGGTTCAAGCAGGGCATTTTTATGGCAGCAAAACTCGCGGCAGCAAAAACTCAGGTAAACAGGAATGGAATCAACTCAACCAGTTCACGACGTGGTGATTATCGGCGGTGGCGTAGCAGGCACGGCGCTGCTTTATGCGCTGGCCGCCTTCACCGATTTGAAACGACTGGCTCTGGTTGAAAAATATCCCCAGGTGGCCTCGGTCAATTCTAAGGCGACCAACAACAGCCAGACGATTCACTGCGGCGATATCGAAACCAACTACACCCTGGAAAAAGCCCTGAAGGTGAGGCGTCCGGCCCAAATGCTGGTGCGCTATGCCGAACAGCTCCCGGCCAGCCAGCGCCAGCAGGTGATCTACCGCTTCCCCAAAATGGTGCTGGGCGTGGGGCCAGAGGAATGCGGTTTTCTGCGGCAGCGCTACGAGACGTTCAAACCCCATTTCACAACAATGCAGCTGTTGGAAAAGGCCCAGATCGCCGAGGTGGAACCCCAGGTTGTGGACTTGCAGGGACAGGCCCGCCCGGAAGAGCTGGTGGCGCTTGCCGTTCCCAACGAATATACGGCGGTAAACTACGGCAGCCTAGCCCAGTCATTTGTGGAGCAGGCCCAGACCCACACCGACAAAACCGTAGAGCTGCGGCTGGGGCAAGCCGTGCAGGCGATTGAGCCCGTAGGCAGCCACTACCGGGTTGTGACAACTGAAGGATCATTGACAGCCAAATTCGTCGTCGTCTCGGCGGGCGGACACAGCCTGCTGTTTGCCCATCGCCTGGGAATCGGGCTGGAATATTCCTGTCTACCCGTAGCTGGCAACTTCTACTTCACGCCCCAGGTGCTGAACGGCAAGGTCTACACGGTGCAGAACGACAAGTTGCCGTTTGCAGCTATCCACGGCGACCCGGATGTGACAATGCCCGGCAAAACCCGGTTTGGCCCAACTGCTCTGCCCCTGCCCCTGCTGGAGCGCCACAATCCCAAAACCCTGGTGGACTACCTGGAAGTCCTGAAGTTTGACCCAACCGTGGCGGCTGTCCTCTGGGATCTGTTCAGGGAGCGAGACATTCGCAACTATATTTTCAAGAACATGGCGTTTGAAATGCCGGTCATCAACCGTCGCCTGTTTTTGCAGGAGGTCCACAAAATTGTGCCGGGTCTGCGCCTTGAGGATCTGGTGTTTGCAGCCGGAGTAGGCGGCATCCGGCCCCAGTTGATCGACCGCAACCAGCGCCAGCTGATTCTGGGGCAGGCCGAGATCGATCCGGGCAACGGGCTCTGCTTCAACATCACGCCCTCGCCGGGTGCAACCACCTGTCTGGGCAATGCCGAGAAAGACGTGCTGCGGATTCAACAGCACCTGGGTTGCCAGTTCGACCGCAGCTGGTTCGAGGCCACAGGCACCGCAGAACCCGCTTCTACACCTGCTTCTACGCCTGCCTAGCAGCTAGTGCTCAACCTGCCCAACCGGCCTCAGCGCAGATTTCTAGCTAAAGGACGAGGTTCCACCCCCAGGCTTTCCCTAGAATGCGGGAAAACCAGTTAGCTATTTATCGCTTGCAAGGGGGCAGTATGGCGACATTCGTTGAGCGGATCGAGCAGTCCAACGATAATCCGCGTGATTTGAGAAACCAGGAAGTGGTGCAGCCCGGTCCTGACCCGCAGGTGGGAAACCTGGCAACCCCGATCAACGCTTCGGCCCTAACCCGTCGCTATATCAACAGCCTGCCCGCCTACCGAGCCGGAATTTCTGCCCAGCGGCGCGGTCTGGAAGTCGGATTGGCCCACGGCTACTGGCTGGTTGGTCCGTTTGCCTACCTCAATCCGCTCCGCCACACGGAAGTCACCGACCTAATTGGTTTGGCTTCGGCCAGCGGCCTGGTTGTGATTTCAACCCTGATGATCCTGCTCTACGCCGCCAGCAATCCGCCGCGTCCGCTGGCCACCGTCACAACACCCAACCCGCCAGAAGCGCTCAACAGCCCCAAAGGTTGGACCGACTACGCCCGAGGTTTCCTGATTGGCGGTCTGCTGGGGGCCGGAATCGCCTATCTGCTGATCACCAACCTGGGTATGTTCAAAGCTTTCTTCAACCCGTAATCAAATCGTTCAGTTAAATCGTTCCTCAAGAGAGTCCATGGCTTCTACAGTTCTGATCACGGGTGCTTCCCAGGGCATTGGTCAAGCAACCGTACATCTGTTTGCGAAACAGGGCTACGATCTTGTGCTGGCCTCGCGGCGAGCCGATCGGCTACAGGCGGTTGCCCAGGAGTTGAAAGACCTGAACGTTTCAGTGCTGGCTCTTCCCACCGACGTGCAGGATTTCTCGCAGGTGGAAGCGCTGATCGAGGCGGCCCTGGCCCAGTTTGGCGCGATTGATGTTCTGGTCAACAACGCTGGGATTTATGTCTCGGGTCCCGTCGAGGAATTCTCGCTGGCCGACTGGCACCAGGTGATCGACACCAACCTCTGGGGCTACATCCACACGGTGCATGCCCTGCTGCCCCGCCTGCTGGCCCAGGGAAAAGGCACGATTGTCAATGTTGCCTCAATTGGCGGCAAAGTCCCGATTCCCTACCTGACACCCTACGTCACTAGCAAATTTGCTGTGGCAGGGTTTACCCAGGCGCTTCAGGCAGAGCTGGCGGCCAAGGGCATTCAGGTCTGCGGCATCTACCCCAACCTGATCCGCAGCAGTTTTTTGGAGCGGGCAATTTTTGAGGGCAAAACCCCAGAAGACACCCAGGCGCGGCGACAGCAGGTAGAGCAGATCGTTAAACTGCCGCTGGTTGAGAAACCGGAAGATGTGGCCAACGCGATCTGGCAAGCCGTCAAACACCAGCGCTCAGAAGTGCTGGTTGGGTCGGCCAATCTAGCCGCCAGCGCCCACGGCCTGTTTCCCAGCGCCATGCAGTGGATCTTCAGAAAAACCTTCCAGCACCAGGATCGGCCCTAGCGCCGTTTCTCTAAATGTAAACTAATGTAACAGATCTCAAAGCCTGGCTAACCCCAGGTTTTTTTAGTGCTTCAAGGCCCGGCCTGTCTGGGGCAAGGCTTGAGACGGGCCCGTTGTTTCTCTCAACTGCGTCGAATTGCAGCGACATGGGGATAATGGGGAGAGGGTAAAGGTCAGCCTTGATTGGAGGACGGCAGAGAGTCAATCTCCGAGATTTTGACTGCCCAGTACCAGTCTCATTCCACAGCAGTATGCAAACTCGATTCCTCCTGGCTACGCTGAAGGGCGCAGCGGCCATCCTCGACCGCTTCAATCACTCTGTTCAATCGCTTCTAGCCCAACCCCTGGCTCAACTGGAAGCATCAAACAGCTCTAGCGTTCACCTGGCTCCACCCGCCGACAATCTTTCCTGCTCTGGGGCGTTTCACCTGGATGCAACCAGTTTGGATCTGGTGCAGCGTCTGGCCCATCTCGGCTACTGGGAATTAGAGTTGGCCACTCGCCAAATGCGCTGGTCGGCAGGGATGTTCGCGCTACAGGGGCTGGAGTTCGGCCAGATCGAACCGACCTATACCGCCTTCCAAGCCAGGGTCCACCCCGAGGACCGGCAGCAGCTAGAGGATGCCATCACCCAGGCGATTGTCCAGGGCGGCTCCTACGCGGTCGCATATCGGATTTTAGGGGCAGATGGGGCTGTCCGCTCCCTGTTGGGCAAGGGAGAAGTCATCAACCTCCGGCAAAGCCGGAGGCTTGAGCATATGGGAGCCGCTCAAAGCGGCTTACCATTCATCAGACAATCGCAGTTGGTCAATTCGTTGATCCTCTATCTCCTGTTGCTCAATGTACCGTCGTACCATCGCT
>JBJTUI010000687.1:0-2681 GCA_046080625.1 Elainella sp.
CACCAGCATCGCCTCACCGAACTGAAGCAGTCGTACCCGGTCGCCCTCGCTGAGCTGAAAAATCAATTGATTGATCCGGTCGATGGTCGCTGCATCGGAGGTAGCCATATCGAACCCATACCGACTTTGCTCTCAGCGTAGCAAATCGGCAGAAGGGCCATAACTCAGATTGGATTCGGTAGTCTCGATTTAAAATATGGGGAACAGACCTCTATATAAAAATCGAGACTACGGGTTTTGCTCGCTAACGTTCACCAATCTGGAAAAAAGAACATTGGAGCGACGGCTCAAGCAGCTGGGTGAGTATCGGTGCCTGTGAACAGGCGGAAACAGGCTGCTAGTTAGCTTGGAGTATAGCCTAGCCTCAGCTCCAGTAGGTCAGTCTCAGCCGCGACTGGCCCATCCCATGCACCGAAATCGCGATCACCCTGGCCTCCAGGAGCTTGCCCTGGCCGACGGGCACCCCCGTTCCCGGATTGACCGCAAAGGCCGGAAAACAGGCGGCACTGAGGCTGAGGCGTAGGCCGCTGCCCTGGGGAATGCAGATGCAGGTGGGCTGGAGCGTAATCTCGTGGGTGGCCGTCTGATGGGGCGGTGCATCGACCCGCCGATAGCCTTGAGTAAAACTATAGACCTGGCCGTTGGGTTTGACTTCGCTCAAGACGGCGCAAAGGTCAAAGCTAGGCGCATCGGCAGCGCAGCAGATCTCAACCGTGACTTCGCCCGCCAGATGCAGGTCGGCGGTCAGCGGCTCTGAGGTATAGGTAAGGACATCCGAGCGGCAGTCAATTGCGCTGCGTTCTGCCATGCCTGCCGGGAAGCCCGCGTGACCGCCCAGACTGGGCACCGGACGCCAGGGGTCGTGGACAAAGGTGTCGGGGAGGGATTCGGCCAGGTGGGGCTGAGGAGACAGCTGGCCCTCGCGCTCGTCCATTGCCGCCAAGCCGGTCGTCACCAGGCTGTAGGTGATTTGAGCTGTGGGCAGCTCGGCCAGTTTGCGCCAGCGGTTTTGGCCCATTTCAAGGCCCATTTCAAACAGACAGACGGGCGGTTCGGCCAGCAGGCCCGTATCAACGCCCTTGAGCAACTGGTCAAACCAGCGAATCTGGAGTTGGTCAATCGGGCTGTTGGCGTCGGGGCCGTAGTCCTGACCAGCCAGTTTGCGGCCCCAGGGCAGGTGTGCCCAAGGCCCAATCCAGAGCTGCTGCGGGTAGGCGCTGCGGGCCGCCATTTCCTTGTAAAGCCGCCAGGTGCCGCTGAGGTGGGTGTCATACCAGCCGCCGATATGCAGCATGGGTAGATCGACTGCTGCGAAGTGGGTCTGGGGCGAGAGGCGCTGCCAGTAGGCGTCGGGCTCTGGGTGGGCCAGCCAGTCGGCGTAGTGGGAGTCGGGGCAGAGCAGGTTGAGCAGGCCACAGTGTAGATCGACCGGGTCGGTAATCGGCAGACTGCGGGCAGCGGCGTAGAGGGTGCGGTAAGCGTCGGTTTCGCCCCGTCGCCGGACGGTTTCGCTGGCCAACTGCAAGGCCCAGGCCAGGTTGAGCTGATGGCAGAAGGCACCGCCCTCGTAGGCCCAGTCCTGATACAGGTCGTAGCCCACCATCGCCGGACAGATCGTTTTCAGGGCCGGGGGCCGGTTGATCGCCGCATAGAGCTGGGTCATGCCCTGGTAGGAAAAGCCGTACATGCCCACCTGGCCATCGCTCTGGGGCAGACTCGCCGCCCAGTTGACGGTGTCTTCGCCGTCGGCGATCTCGTGGGCAAACAGGTCAAACTCGCCCTCGGAGCTGCCTCGGCCCCGCACGTCCTGGACCACGACAATATAGCCCTGGGCCGCATACCAGCTGGGATGGGCATAGACTACCGTGGAGGCAATCGCCCGTCCGTAGGGCTGGCGCATCAGCAGCACTGGAAATTCGGCACTGCTGTCGGGGGAGTAACTGTCGGGAGAGGAGCTGTCGGGATAATAAACGTCCGCATCCAGCCGCACCCCGTCGCGGGTGAGCATCGAAACCGTTTGTTTGGGACGAACCGAGTAGGGCATAGAGAGAAGCGTAAGATCTGAAAGGAAAAATCTGAACTGGAACCCGCACGAGCATAGCTATGCAAATTCGCGATGCCGTAGAGGCCGACCTGCCCGCTATTGTTGCGATCTACAATGCCGCGATTCCGGGCCGCAACGCCACGGCAGATCTAGAGCCTATCACCGTCGAGAGCCGCCAGAGCTGGTTTGCCAGCTTCAACCCCCAAACTCGCCCCCTCTGGGTGCTGGAAACGGATCAGGGGGAAATTGCCGCCTGGATCAGCCTCAGCTCGTTCTACAGCGGTCGTCCCGCCTACAATGCCACCGCCGAAATCAGCATCTACATTCACCCCGACTACCAGGGCAAGGGCTACGGGTCGCGGCTGGTCGGCCAGATGCTGGATCGGGCTGAACAACTGGGCGTTACCACCTTTCTGGCCATGTATTTCGACCACAATGAGGCCAGCCGCCGCCTGTTTACCCGGTTTGGCTTCCAGCCGATGGGCCACCTGCCCGAAATCGCCCTGCTGGACGGCGTGAAGCGCGGTCTGGTGATTGCCGCCTGGAAACTACCTGCTTAAAATCCTGCCTGCCTAAAACCCGCCTGCATAAAACCCGAAAGTCGGCCCTAATCAATAGCTATCAAGTCGCGACTGTT
>JBJTUI010000688.1:0-7818 GCA_046080625.1 Elainella sp.
AACCGTGACCCAACCCGAAGCTTTACGCGACCTCCTGAATGCTGTAGCGCTGGGCCAAGTCAGCCCAGAACTGGCGCTCGACAAGCTCAAGCATTTTGACTACGAGCCGGTTGGAGACTTTGCCAACGTTGACCACCACCGCTCCCTGCGCACCGGCTTTCCTGAAGTGATCTGGGGTCAGGATAAAACCCCGGAACAGATTGTGCAGATTTTCAACGTGCTGCGCCAGCGGAATCCGGTCGTGATGGCAACCCGGATCGAACCCGCCATCTACCAGCAGTTGCGCTACCGCATCCCCGACTTGCAGTATTACGAGCTGGCCCGCATTTGCGCCCTCGTGCCCCTCAACCTCCAGCCGCGCCATCCCGGCCTGATCGCCCTGCTCTCGGCAGGAACGGCAGATTTACCCGTGGCCGAAGAAGCCGCCCTGACCGCCGAACTGTCTGGGTTTGAGGTGAAGCGCCTCTGGGATGTGGGCGTGGCTGGCATCCACCGCCTGCTCAATAACCGGCAGGTGATCTACGACGCTGACGTGCTGATTGTGGTCGCGGGTATGGAGGGAGCGCTGCCTAGCGTGGTGGCGGGTCTGGCTGACTGTCCCGTGATCGCGGTGCCCACAAGTATCGGCTATGGAGCCAGTTTTGGCGGTTTGGCTCCGCTGTTGACCATGCTCAATTCCTGCGCGGCGGGCGTGGGCGTCGTCAATATCGACAACGGCTTTGGTGCGGCCATGCTGGCTGGCCAGATTCTCCACACCGCCGCTAGGCTACACCGCCCACCCACCTCCCCAGCCTAGACCTCGGGAAGCTAGAACCTGGGAAAAATAGATTCCAGCGGCCAACCCCTGTGGCCAGCGTTTTTGTGGAAAGTCCGACCGCATCTATATAACCGCATCTATTAACTGCATCTGTTCATTGAGGTAGCCAATATGCCCAGCCCCTGTCATATCGTCATTGAAGGTAATCCAGCCCTGATCTACGCCAGCCGCAACGGTTCACCGGATCGAGTCTTGCCGACGTTGAGCCGCTTTCTGGAAACCTTCTGGCAGGAGCGCGATATTTCCGGCGAAACTGCCGACACGCCCGAATGTCTGGTGGCCCAGATCGTGGTGCGGTTTGGCTTTGAGATCTGCGAAGACGACTACTCGAATCTGCGGGTGGGAATGAAATATTACCCAGATGTGGAATACCTCTATGTGGTGGGCAGCAATCGCCAGATTCAAATTTGGGTGCCGGAAGCGGCCTATCGCCAACAGCCCAGCCTTGGCCTGCAAGCCTGTCGCGAACTCGTGCTGGATGCTAAATAGCAGCTCAGGACCGCCTATCGTTTGGGAGAGTTGCCGAGGCACTCTGGAACTTTGCGGTACTGGTCTAGTCAAAGTAGGCAGGCAACAGCTCAGGACCGATTGAGCCTGGATAAACCTCTCGGGCCTTCGCTACCGCAACAATACCTCCACGAGTTTTTGGGAGACCTCTATGCAGCTTCTTCGCTGGCAGAGCCACACTGCCCTCAGTTTGTCGTTCGCAATGATGGCCTCGCTGCTTGCACCCTGGGGCTGGGCGCAGTCAGCTAGAGCGACCGAATACCGCAGCGCCCAAGTGTTCCCGCCCTCCTGGCGCACCGATCGGCCCAACCGGGGCGGGTCCGGCAGCTCCAGCAGCTATGGGTCGATCCTGCGGGCCGGAACCGTGATTCCTACCCGCTACGACAAGGAGCAGATTGTGGTTACGCCCACCGAAACGGCGGACCTGACGCTCACGGTAGACAGCGACATTCGTTCGGCAGGCGGCTCGGTGCTAATTCCAGCGGGCAGCCAGATCACAGGGGCGCTTCGACCCACCTCAGACGGCACCCAGTTTGTGGCCAACGAGCTGATTCTAGACAACGGCGACCGCGTCCCACTCGACGCCCGCTCGGCTGTGATTACCCGCCGCGAAACCATCACCAAACGCTCCGATCCGCGAATTTTTGAAGGGGTGGCAATCGGGGCCGTAGCTGCCTCGATTTTAGGCGAAATTTTTGGCCAAGTGGAGCTTTGGCAGGTGTTGGGCGGAGCTGGCGTCGGGGCCTTGGGTTCGCTGTTGATCCGCAATCGCCAGACGGTTGAAGTAATCACCATCGACCCAGCTACTGACCTCGACCTCCAGCTCGAAACGGATTTCATCCGCAATCCCCGTTCGCTCTAAATCTGCGACAGAAGCCGGGTGAAAAATTAGCACAAAGCCCAGATTGACCTGAATCAACCTGGGCTCTTTCGACGGTCTGGAGCCTATCATGCCGCTCCATCTAATCCGATCAGCAAAGCCGACTAGCGACTATTGCTACGGCTACCGTCGTTGGGGTTATCGAAGGTAGAGGTACCCGGAACACTGGGGCTGCCCGAAGGCGTCTCGCTGGGGCCAGGGACGGTCTGGCTGGGAACAGCACTTGGACCCTGATTCATCTGATCCGAACCGCCCCCCGCCCGATTCAGCATGTCGCTGGAGGGGGAAGGTCTGAGGGCATCGCGCTCTGAACTGGGGCGGTTGACGTTGCTGCCCATCCCAGGATCGTCGTAGGTCGAAGTTCCAGGCACGCTAGGGCTGCCGGAAGGCATTTCGCTGGGGCCAGGGAAATTTTCACCCGCAGCGCTGGGGCCAGCCTGGGAGGAAGGATTGTCGCGCATCGTGCTGCCGGAGATATCAGACTCGCGGCTGGTGGAGGATTGCTGCTCGGTGCCGGTTATCCCCGGATTCCCGTAGCTGGGCGAGGTGGGCGAGTTGCCCGCGCTGTCGGCAGGAGAATCTTCGTTGCCGGGAGTTTGCATGTCGCTGGTGCTGGTCGCGCCGTCGCTGTTTGAAACGCCCGCGCTATCGGTCGGGGAAGTGGGGTTGCCAGGGGTGGCGCTGGGATTCGCGTAATTATCGGCCCCATCGCTGCTGCTACCAGCACCCGTGCCGCTGGGATTGGCCAGACCGGGTAGACCCACTAACACAGCCGCAGCAGTTGCGCTCAGCAGCCCCACTGCCTTGATCATCCAACGGTTCTGTAAGTTCATAGTCACTGGTTCCTTTGCATTGTTGTTCCCGTTCTCCTATGCATGGTAGATAACGGAACTAGATGGCACTTCTGTCAAAAGGGCCAGTTCTCGCTTCTCCTAAGGAACGACATTCACCTGAACTTTCTGTATCCGATTCTATATATGATTAGCGATAGACAATTATGCCTATACCCATTGGCGTATCAGTTACTGTATGCTTCAACACGCCTATTGTCCCAACCCACCCAAATTCAAGCCTCCAGCACGGCATCTTCCGCCTGGGCGCGGGGGTGAAAATAGTCGTAGATTTGCTGGGCCATTTTGGGGCCGATGCCGGGAACCTCGGCGATCTGCTTGGGGCTGGCTTCGCGCAGGTAGTCGATCGAGCGGAAGTGGGCCAGGAGCTGCTTCTGGCGATGGTGGCCCAGACCGGGAATTTCGTCCAATCGAGAACGCCGCATCCGGTCGCTGCGCTGCTGGCGGTGGAAGCTGACGGCAAATCGGTGGGCCTCGTCTCGCAGTCTGCGCAGGAGCTGTACCCCCGGCTGTTCGGCTGCGGTTTCCAGGGGCAGAGACTCGCCCGGCAAAAAGATCTCCTCCCGCTGTTTGGCCAGACTGACAACCTTGACGTCCTCCAGCAAATTCATTTCCCGCAGCACCTCCACCACCGCCGAGAGCTGGCCCTTGCCGCCGTCGATCATCACCAGATCGGGAAAGTCGCCGCCCGGTTTGGCCTCCAGGTCGGGGCTGGCCTTGCTTTTGTCGTATTTGCGGAAGCGGCGGCGGATCACCTCAGCCATGCTGGCAAAGTCGTCCGAATGGCCAGAGCGCACGGTCGGGGTTTTGATCTTGTAGTGGCGGTAGTGCTGTTTGGCGGGCAGACCATCCACAAACACCACCTGGGATGCCACGGCGTCCGAGCCCTGGATATGGGAGATATCGTAGCCCTCGATCCGGTGGGGCAGGTCGGGCAAATCCAAGACGGTGGCCAGATCCAGCATGGCCTGGTTGTTGCGGTCGGCAAATCGCTGGGTGCGGGCCAGTTCGTATCCGGCGTTGCGTTCCACCATGTCGATCAGGTCGGCCTTGGTCTGGCGCTGGGGCACGTAGAGCGACACCTTGCGGCCCTTGCGGCTGGTCAAAAACTCGGCCAGGATTTCGGCGTCGGGCAGCTCGTGCTGGGTGAGAATTTCGCTGGGGATCTCCACCGCCTCCACGGTCGAATAATGCTCCTCCAGGACGCGCTGCAAAATTGCCCCCGGCGTCCCCGACTGGGCATCTGCCACAAACCCTAGCCGCCCGACCAGCTTGCCCGCCCGCACCTGGAACAGCTGGACGCAGGCATGATGATCGTCGGCCATCAGGGCAATTGCGTCGCGCGACACCGTATCGTCGGGCAGGGCCACCTTTTGCTCAGAATTGAGCGCCTGCAAAGCCTGGATCTGATCGCGCACCCGAGCCGCATATTCAAAGTTCAGCTCTTCCGCCGCTTTCTCCATCTGGGCAGTCAGCAGCTCTTCCAGTTCTTTCGTCCGGCCCTGGAAAATCATCGCGATCTTCTGCACCATTTTGCGGTAGTCCTCGGCTGTCACCAGCTTCTGGCAGACGCCCATGCAGCGGCCAATGTCGAAGTTGAGGCAGGGCCGGTCTTTGAATAACGGCTGGGGCCGCTGGCGCAGGGGAAAGATCCGCTTGATCAGCCGCAGGGTGCTGCGCAGGGCATACACGTCTACATAGGGACCATAGTAGCGATCCTTGGCCTTGCCGCCGTGGCGCTTGCGGGTGATGAAGATGCGGGGATATTCCTCGCTCCAGGTGATGCAGAGGTAGGGATATTTCTTGTCGTCCTTTAGCAGCACGTTGAAGTGGGGCTGGTGCTGCTTGATTAAATTGGCTTCCAGGGCCAGAGCTTCGGCTTCGGTGTCGGTGACGATGAACTCGATCTCGGCCACCTGCATCACCATCAGGGCAATTCGGGGGTTGCGTTCTGGGTCATCGCGAAAATAGGAGCGCACCCGCGAGCGCAGCTTTTTAGATTTGCCGATATAGAGAATCTGATCCGTGGCGTCGCGCATGAAATAGACGCCCGGTTCTGGCGGGATCTCCTTGAGGCGAGCCTCTAGACGCTCCGGATCTTTCACCAGCGTCACGGTTTTGGCAGCTTGAGGAGTGGGTTGGGCAGCAGCTTGGGGAGCAGCTTGGGCGGCAGCTTGGGGGTCAGTAGCCATGCAGCGAAGGAGGAGTAGGCGGGCCTACTGTCAGCATACCGCTAATCCTGAGTTGTCGTTAAGCAGACTCAAATTCCCCAAGAGTGGACCCAGCTTCCCCACTTTACCGCACCAGCGGACTCGTATGGCGGTGTAGCAAAAACCAGTTGCCGTCTTCGTACTCGAACACATTCGTCACCATCGTCTGCACTTCCATGCGCTTTTCGGGAACAACCTGCACCAGGTTTTCCAGCATGACGACATAGGCCAGATCGCCTCGGACTTCGGTTGCAACCACCTCCACGGCCACTTCGAGTTGCTTGGTGTTGCGGAAAATTTGATCCCAGGAAAATCGCACCTGATCCCAGCCCCGCAAGGCAGCGCGTCCGGGGTGAATGCAGGTAATATTAGGTTTCTGTGACCAGATCAAGCTCAGGGCGTCGATATCGAGTTGCTCAAAGGCTTGGTAGAAGGCTTGGTTCGCGTCCAGGACGGCTTCGGTACTCATGGCATCTCCTCTCTTGATTAGGTCTGTGATCGGACTGTGCGTTCAGTGCATACTTCCATCTGCGGTTTTGATTCTAGCGTCTGCGGCTCAAAACGGACCTCTCGTTTGGTTTAGCCCGCTGCCACTGCAATTTAACTAGCATTCAACCAGCAATTCAACCATCTCTCTACCCAGCTTTCTGATCAGCTAAAGCGATGCAAACAGCCAATTCCGACTCCCTCCGAACCGACTCCCTGCTGACCAAAGCCACCCTGCTGCTGGTTAGCACCCTCACCGTCATGGCCGGAGCCACGATTGCCCCCTCCTTGCCCGAAATGCAGCGCTACTTTGGCCAGGTTCAGCCCCAGGTCGGCCAAATCGAGCTGTGGGTGCGGCTGGTGCTCACCGTTCCGGCCCTGTTTATTGCGATCGGCTCCCCGATTGTCGGCAGCCTGATCGACCGCTGGGGCCGCAAACCCCTGCTGTTGCTGGCCGCCCTACTCTACGGACTGGCGGGCAGCTCCGGCTACCTGCTCAACACCCTCGGCTGGATTTTGATCGGACGCGCCCTGCTGGGGCTGGCGGTGGCGGGCGTGATGGTGACAGCCACTACCCTGATCGCCGACTATTACCAGGGCCAGGCTCGAGCCAGCTTTATGGGCCTCCAGGCTGCCTTCATGGGGCTGGGCGGCGTGCTGTTTCTCACGGGCGGCGGCCTCCTGGCCGATCTCAGCTGGCGCTTGCCCTTTTTGATCTATCTATTTGCCTGGCTGCTGCTGCCCCTGATTGCCCTGCTGCCCGAGCCGGACCGTCGTACCCTTTCCCCATCCCAGGCTGCTGCCAATCAACCAATTGCTACGCCAGTGCGGCTGCTTCTGTTTGTGTTTGGGGCCACCCTGCTGTCCCAGATCGTCTTTTACCTGATACCGGTGCAGCTGGCCTTTTATCTCAAGAGCCTGGTGAATGCCAGCGCTGCCCAGAGCGGATTTGCGATTGCCCTCGCCACCCTATTCAGTGCCCTGGCGTCCCTGGCCTACGGGCGGCTGAAGCAAAAATTTGGCTTTGTCAGCCTGCTGGCCCTGGCCTTTGGCCTGATGGGTATTGGCTATAGCCTGATCGGTTGGGCCGACACCTACAGTCTGGTGCTGCTGGGGCTGGGGGTTGCCGGACTCGGGCTGGGGCTGCTGATGCCCAACCTCACCCTCTGGGTAGCAGGCAGCGTACCGGAAAGCGTGCGCGGCAGGGCCTTGGGCGGCCTGACGACCTCCCTTTTCCTGGGACAGTTTCTCTCACCCCTGGTGAGCCAACCCCTTAGCCACACGATTGGTCTGGGTCCGACCTACGCCGCTGCTGGTCTGCTGATGCTAGCGCTAGGGCTGGGTTTGGCCGCTGGCCGTCAGCAGGTGCTGGCCTTTGTGAGCCCCCGTCTATAGCCCCGCCCATAGCTTCCCCAGCATGACTTGTTCGCAGTTGCTCCCACTCTGCCAAAAGCCAACGTGAAGAATCAACATCAAAAAAGGGCGCAATGCGCCCCCTGAATGTCCTTCAAACCCTGAGTCTTAAACAACCTCACCCTGATTTGGATTTCATCCAGTTTGGGGCAGGTCTGCTATAAATGTGGTTCACGTCGAGTTTTAAATCTCGGCTGGTGTAGCCAAGCGGTGAGTCAAAGCTGAAAAAGTTAAAAACGGCAAAACAAAAGAATTTTGATTGCGTTTCGAGCAGCTTGAGTAGTTCGAATTGATCGGTTCGAGTGGACCGGTTCGAGTGGACCAGTTCAAGTTGATTAATTCGAGCTAGCCTGCGCCGAGTTCAGCACTTCCAGACTGACCGGTGCTACCCCTGACTGGATCAAGCCAATCACGCGGGCTGCGCCAGCAGACAGGTCGATCACCCGATTGTGGGCATAGGGGCCGCGATCGTTGATCCGCACCACGACCGATTCGCCGTTATCGACATTAGTGACTCGCACCTGGGTGCCAAACGGCAGGGAGGGATGGGCAGCCGTCAGGGCGTTTTGGTTAAACACCTCGCCGCTGGCGCTGTAGTTGCCGTCAAATCCAGGTCCATACCAGGAGGCATAGCCCGAAATCCGCAGGCTGACT
>JBJTUI010000689.1:0-3353 GCA_046080625.1 Elainella sp.
GGCGCTAGAATCGACCCGCTATTCCAGACAGATATTCCAGACAGAGGCAGGCAAGAGCGTGTAATGTTTAGAATACGATGAATCGCAGTAGGGGTTGCACCAGACCATGACTGAAGATCGTACCGAAGATCGCACCGATGCGCCGCCCAGCACTCAATCCAGCGCCCAACCCAGCGCCCAACCCAGCGCTCCCACTACCCAGCCAGACTCCTCTTCGAAACCGGCTAAACCCAAACATATCATTCTGAACTCGCACCAACATCGGGCGGCTCAGGTCGTACCGATCCAGTGGGGAGCCGTCGATCCGCACCAGCGGGGTCCGGTAATTGGCTCGTTGCACAGTCTCAAGCACCGCAACGTGATCGGCACCCACGCGGGCTCCTACGGCGTCTATCGGGCTTTAGCCGTGGCCAGCGGCGTTCTGGACCCCACCCACAAGGCCGACCTGACCGACACCGCGCCAGTTGTGGAGTTGGGTCCCCATCCCAGCTGGGCCGATCCCGACAAAATCGTGTCGCTCGATCCGTTTGGGGCCATGCCTGCCCAAGCGTTTGGCGACTACAGCTCCGACGAATACGACATTTTGCCGACGATTGCCATCACCAAGGCCCATATCAACATCCCGGAACTGCGGGACGAGATCGCCCAGGGCCGCCTTCGTGTGGATGGCCAGCTCCTCAAATCCGACGGCAGTCTGGTCGTCACCAAGGCCGCAATTGACCCGGTCTGGTACCTGCCCGGTCTGGCCAAACGCCTGAAAATCGAGGAATGGGAGCTGCGCCGCGTCCTGTTCCAGCAGACGGGCAACATGTTTCCGGAACTGGTGACTCGTCCTGACCTGCATGTGTTTTTGCCCCCAATCGGCGGCACCACGGTCTACATCATCGGCGACCCCAAAGCCATCACCGACCCGAATTTGCCCTTGGCCGTGCGCGTCCATGACGAGTGCAACGGCTCCGACGTGTTTGGCTCCGACATCTGCACCTGTCGCCCCTACCTGGTGCATGGCATTGAGGTCTGCGTCCAGGCGGCCCAGGAGGGCGGTGCCGGGATTATCGTCTATTGCCGCAAAGAAGGCCGCGCCCTGGGTGAGGTGACGAAATTCCTGGTCTATAATGCCCGCAAACGCCAAGAAGGCGGCGACCGGGCCGATGCCTATTTCCTCCGCACCGAATGTGTGGCGGGCGTCCAGGACATGCGCTTCCAGGAGCTGATGTCGGACGTGCTGCACTGGCTGGGCGTCACCCGCATCGACCGGCTCGTCTCGATGAGCAACATGAAATACAACGCCATTACCCACGCGGGCATCGAGGTCGTGGAGCGTATTCCGATCCCGCCCGAGCTGATTCCGGCAGACGCCCAGGTGGAAATCGAAGCCAAAAAAGCGGCGGGCTACTACTCGGAGGATGGCGTTCTCTCCGAGGCAGATCTGGGCCAGGTGAAGGGCCGGGACTATTGAGAGCCTAGCGCCCCTGTAGAACCGAACAGAAACAGCGTGTAATCCGCTCCCTGTCTTGCCTTCAGCTGCTTCAGAAAAGATTTAAACTGGAGGAAAGAGCAGAGAGAAGATCGCATGAAAGTTCAATCATCCATGCTGGTTCACCTGGGCTTTGGTAAATACGTCCGCTCCGATCAGGTGACAGCCCTTTTGCCCGTTGAAGAAGAGCGCGGTCCTGGACGACGCACCTTTGTCTATGTGCAGGGCCAGCCCAACCCGATGGTGGCCTCGCGAGCCGAAGAAACGATTCTGCGGGATTTGGTGCAGGAGCCGCGTGAGGTAGTGCAGGCCCGCCAGCAGCAGGAGATCCTGCAAGACCTGCTGGAAGACCTAGACAAGGTAAATGCCACCGTGCGGCGGATCAGTCGCGATGAAGGCGGCCTTGACCTCGACCAGCTAGAGCGCCGGATTCGTCGCGTTTTAGAAGACTAGCGCCCCTAGCCAGCCGTAAGGCTGGTTTTTTGCTGAATGAGTGTAGGTATATCTTGCACTTACAGCAGTTTTCAGATCAATAAACCACGGCTTAACCACGGCTTGACAGTGGGGTGCAGGGGATACGCCCCCGCTGGCACCGCCCCCACACCCCCTCCTTTAGCTAACTGAAATAAAAATCGCTGTAGAAGCAGACAGAGGAGATTTGGAGGAGATGCGATGCAGGTAGGTGTGATTTCAGATACCCATGGTCTGGTGCGACCCGAAGCCATGGCGGCCCTGGCCAACTCGGAGCTGATTCTCCATGCTGGCGATATTGGCAAACCGGAAGTGCTGTCCCAGCTGGAGACGATTGCTCCGGTGATTGCGGTACGCGGCAACAACGATACCGGCGACTGGGCCACAGCGATTCCCGAACGGCAGACGGTTGCCCTCGAAGCGCTGACGGCCCATCTGCTGCACATCGCCACCGATCTGGATTTCACGCCCCAAACGGCAGGTATCCAGATTGTGATCAGCGGCCATTCCCACAGGCCCAGCATTCGTGACCTGAACGGTGTGCTGTTTCTGAATCCCGGCAGCGCTGGCCCCCGTCGTTTCAAACTGCCCATCACCGTCGCCCAGCTCCAGGTGAATGGCTCAACGGTTCAGGCCCAAATTGTCGAGCTGAATATCTAGAACTAATACCAATTCTTTTTGAAGCTGCACAGAATAAATGGGGGTCAAGGGGGCTTCGCCCCTTGTGGGGACGGAGTCCCCCCACCCCTCTTTCTATGCAGGCTCATAGAAAATTGGTATAAACGTTTATAGCCTGCTTGACTGACAAATCTTTTGCGATGGCGGCTATAGAGGCGGAGCGACTGCTCGAAGCGTAACCGCTGCTATCCAAGCCAAGTCGGCCTTGAACCCACGCAGGTGGATTTTGTCTTCGTAGGCGCGGCTTCTAGCCACCAGCGGAGTTTTGTCAGCAGCAGCGAGCTGAACCCAATCGATTTGGCTGGGCCATGATTCGATCTAGATCGCGCTGATTCCGGTCCGTGATCAAAGCTTGCGCGAACTGTATGGTAGATTGCGTTATCATGACGTTCACCGCTTAATTTGTCGAACCGTTTAAATTTAGTTCTGGCACCCAACAGACTGCGGCTTCACGCAGAATCGGCTTATGTCATCCCCTGCTGAAGCCGCACGTTTGGGCCTAGAGGTTTCTAGGATTGTCGTAGAACCGCTGATCCAGCCAGATTCGCGTCTCTAGCTCGCTGCCAAAGATTCTGGACTGGCCGGTAAGAGTTATGGTTAGATCTGGTGTATGAGAAAAAGGAGAAAAAAAGGCGTATCCTGCTGAATAAGACAAAAAAGCTCAGACCAGGAATACACCATGAATAACGATAACCTGATTGAATTCAAAACACCAGAAACCACAGAA
>JBJTUI010000690.1:0-8447 GCA_046080625.1 Elainella sp.
CTGTGAGCGAATATCGCTCCTCTGTTGGAAACTGTCGGGAATACTCAAAAACTTGCATTGCTGCTCCAAAAGCCGCCTGATAGACCTCTAAATCCCGGTGATTCTGCACCAACCGCCGTTTCATCTCAAACCTCGCTTCAACAATTCCAAGATTTAGCTCTTATCATTCCCCATCTTTCTCAGAGCATGATTGGTTTTCAAGCACAGTCTCCACCAGCCGCCCTTTTCTCGTGGCTTGCTCCTTTCAGGATATGCCGCCCCAGGCTCAATTCCAGCAATCCACCGAGACACCGAGCCTGATTAGCCAAAAGAGCAACTTGATTCCCTGCTTCAGCAACACCAATTTCTTGGAGGATAGCATCCAGGAAAAGAAGATAGGCAACTGAGACAACATCATTTGATACTTCCCAAATACCCCTCACCCCCTCACCCCCTCACCCCCTCACCCCCTCACCCCCTCATCCCCTCACCCCCACCCCCCTACGACCGAAACCGATCCGGCAACTCCCCCAGCTCCACGCCCAGCAGTTCACAGAGCTGCTTGATCTGCACGACGGTGAGGGTGGCTTCGCTGACGCCGCGCTCCCAGTTGCTGACGGTTTTGCTGGTGAGGCCGAGGGCATGGGCCGCCTCTTTCAGGTCAAAAATTATCACGCCACATATGAGGTTTGCCACAGCTTAAAGCCTTGATTGGCGGCAAGTGTGACAAGCGGTTGAATGGTGCTGCTGTAGGCGTTTCTGAGTTTTTCCAGGTCGAGTAAATCGTTTTGAGTTTCGATTCTCAAATCATTGATGTAAGCTTCTACTGTTGTGTTCCAGCTAGCGTTATTCATTTGCCCATGGCAAGTAGTCAAACCGAGGTGTTGAGCTGCAACGAATCTTTCAAAGAAATAGTCCGGCGGCAGATTGTTTGATTTTGCAGAATTGATCTCTGGTGTAGTCGGTACCAAATTCCACAGCTGATCGTGAGCCACAAACGACCAGGGTAAATAGTGATCTAACGAAAAGTTCTCTGCATCGATTCTTTGACCTGAATAGATACAGTGAAAATCAAGCTGACTCAGAACGATCTTCCAGTAGTCCGTCTGCTTTTTCAAAGGCTCTCGCTTGCTCGGTGCGAACAGTTTGTAAACTAGACTAGGTGTACTGGGGTTGCGCTTTTGCATATAGTTGAGCCACTCCCAGGCCGCCCAGCCGCGAACGATTATGTAGTGCTTTTCAAAATAGGCCGCCCAGGACGGGTGAAAGATGATCGAATTGCAGGAACTATATTGCTCCGAATCAAAACGGTATAGAGGTTTATATTGGTTAAATCCTTTTTCTGCTGCTCTTGGTACTGCGCGATCCAAATTATCACCTTTACCCTTATTTTCAACTCCTTGCAACTCCTGTTCGAGAAATGGAGTAATTAGACGAAACGGAACAAACCGACGCAACTTTTGAACAATTTTTTTAAGGTCTTGTTCTTCAATTGCTGACCTTAAAAGCTTCTTATCGGTGTCAGTGAATTTCAAAACCGGATCTTGAATCTTCAAAGTCAATGAGTCGAGCGTCTGCGCAATTTTATCTTGTGTTCCAAACGACAGTTTGAAATAGGTGTGGGGATACCAAGCGTTTGCCAGCATCTCAACCACTAGATCTTGAAAGGCAATAGGCTGCGAGACATCGAATCTGCAACGATTCAAAATGTCCAGAAGCGAAATAAAGAAAACGTATTTGTAGGAATTTGTGGTGTCCGCGAACAGTCGGGTAAGGGCAGGAATATTGACTTCTTCGGAGGCGGGAAGCTTTTGGGGGCCGGACGCATAGTAACCTTTAGATTTCTCGCTCATCTGTTCTCGCCGTCCTAATCGCGCTCGGATCGAAAATCGTTGGGCAACTCGCTCAGCGTCACCCCTAGAGCTTCACAGAGCGCTTTAACCTGGGGAATGGTCAGGCTGGCGGCTCCGGTGCCCCGCTCCCAGTTGCTGATCGTCTTACTGCTGACGTTGATTGCTCGCGCCAGGCCCTCCTGAGATAGGCCAGCCCGCTCTCTTAGCTCTCTCAAGGTCGGTTGCGACTTAGACTTAGACGGATCTCCCATTCCAAACAATCTGCCCGGACTACTTGACAACTCAAGCCAAGTTCTAGAACAATGTTCTAGTAGAAAGCTTGAATAACGGTTTCGCGCTTCGATTCGATAGGCACTGCCTCCAGTGTCTCATTTGGTTTTGCTCTAATTCAAGTATTTTAGGTAAAATTCATGAGCCAGCTTCACGTCTGGGTAGTAGTTCGCCTGCTGCCCAATCTGCAACATGCTGAAATCAACCGTTTTCGGCGGCGCGGCGATGCAGAAAACTATTTGCGCCTTCTGAAACAGTACAATCAGGATGCCAGCTTTGTGATTGTCTTCGATCCACCCCCCAAACCAACCAGCTCTGAGGCCCATTCTAAGAATTGGGAAAAATCAGGCGTTTCATCCTCTTCGTCTAGAATTGATTCGAGCGCCTGAATCAGCGGTCTGTTAGGTGTTGCCTTGTCGTTTTCGTAGGCTTTCTCTAAAAGTTCTTCTGGCTTGCTCCAGCAGCGATAGATTTGATGGGAAGATTCCTCGTCATTCACCATTTGAGGCTTATCACCTACCAGATGCGGCTGCGCTGAACGTCGCTCAATAATCTCATGCTTTGCTAAGATGCTGAGCTGTTGTCTCAAGTGTTCTTTACTGATTCCTAGAAGATGAGCTAGACTCTGTTTTGTGCTAAAAATATCGTCAACTAATACAGCTTTTCGTGTTCTAAAATCGCGCTTCCAGACTTCGGCTAGTAGATATCCAGTTGTGTAAGGATTTGATAAATCTGGGTTTCCAGTTGCGTAGGTTGATTTTTCCTGAACTAAAAACCTGTGCTTACCAATTGTTTCAGCATCTACATAGCTTTCTAGAATTAATGACGATATCTTTTGAAACCGTTCCGGCGTCTCTGTTGCAAAGACTTTGGTAAACTGCTGCATTAACTCGATCTGGGTAAATTCTACGCGTTCAGGTAAAAACTCATATATAAAATAGTTCCAGAAAGGATGATTGCGGCTGAGCTGAAAATGCATCAACCAATCTGTAACCGTTGTCTCTAGATAAGGATCTTTCGTAATCACCAGTTGCCCCAGCGTTGTCAACCCCCGCTGATCCAGCAAACCCGCCGCCATTGCCCAAGATCTGGCTTCCCGCAGCCCGGTTGAGTTGGGGGCGGAGAGGAGGGAGCGGAGGGTGGGTTTGGGGAGGGGCATGGGGAGGTGGGAGGGTGAGGGGATGAGGGGGTGAGGGGTGGGAAGGTGGGGAGGTTAGAGAATTGGTTCGGCTGGGGGGAGCGTAGGTTCGAGGGTGACATCCTCATAGAGGTCGGTGAGAGTGCCAGAGAAGTTGACGCTCTCTAGCTGAAAGCTGCCGGATTCAGGAGGATAGGACTGCAACACCCAGAGATTCGCATCGCCGCGCCGGAAACATTCGACCCGCTGCTGACGAGTATTGATCAAGACATATTCCTGCAAACTGGACAGCGCCTGATAGTCAATGAACTTATCGCCCCGATCAAACGCCTCCGTCGAGTCAGACAACACCTCAACAATCAGCCGAGCAAACCGCTTGTAGGTCGGGGTTTCGGCATCCTGCGGGTCACAAGTCACCAGCAGATCGGGATAGTAGAAGCGGTTACGCGCCTCGATTCGGGCCTTCATGTCAGCAATGTAAACCCGGCAGCCCGTACCGCGCAGGTGGTTCCGCAGCAATGCGGCCAAGTTGAGGGCAATCGTCACATGGGCATCGCTGGCCCCTGCCATCGCGTAAACTTCGCCATCGATATATTCGTGCTTAACGGCGCTCTGGGCTTCTAGCCTGAGGTAGTCGTCGGGGGGGAGGGATGAGGGGAGGAGGTTTTGCATGGGGAGGTGGGGAGATGGGGGTTAGGAGACGGCAAATTCGGTGAGCTGGCGGCGTTCGGGCGACTTGAATCCCAAAACAATCTGATGCTTGGGCACCCCTGCCGCCACCAGTTCTTCAGCCACTCCATCCTCCGTGCCGTCCTGCTGAATCCAGATTTTGTCGCCCACCAGATCAATATGTAATAAAGTGCCATAGATCCGTCGACCCTCTTCCCAGCCGACCTCCACCAAAAGATAGCGACCCTGCTCTCGATCAAACACTAGCTCCACCTGCACCTGATCATCACCACTCAAAAACGCCGCATAATCGCTCAATACCCGCTCAACGATAGAGCTATGCTGGGTCATTCTGGAATCCATCGCACAATCACCTCCTGCTTGGGATCAAACTACTTCAGATTTGTCGATAAATCCGATGGGGCATCCCCAACATTTCCCATTACTCGGCGAGCAGCCTCTAAAGCGGAAAGGCCAGGTTCCTGCGCCTGCTGGTACATTATTGACTTTTCCGACGGCTGGTGCTTTTGCTCCAAAAACTTCACAAAATCCAATACCTGCTGCTGCTCCGGCGGTAATCCCTGCATCGTTTGTATCACCTCTGCGATCAAAGGCGGCATTGATGGGGCAATTCTTGAGTCAGAAGGTTGAGCAACCATAGGACAATTCCGAGTCGAGCGCAATTGCCTTCATTATGCCAAAATCTGAAATCCTGCTTGAGCAAAATGCTGGTCAAACGTCAGCACCACCTGAACATCCTGAGTTTGCATGACCACAAACGAAAGGCAGTCCACCAAACCCCAAGTTTTGTCCAGCCTTGACCTGTATAGCTGAAAAGCTTGAGCAAACAGATCAGCAGTCAGGTGAACGATCTGAACGTCTTCTGAGGCAATCAACTCTTCAATCACCTGAATCGCTTCAGCTCTATAACCACGCGCCAGCGCATTGCCAACCTCAAGCAGTACGCCATCGGTCACAAGCAGATGGCTACCATCATATCGATCTGCCAAGGCCACAGCCTGTTGATGGTACTGATCTCGTTGATTGATGAGAGCCACAATAAACGAAGTATCAATCAAGACTCGTAGCTTAGCCAACCGTCTGTTCTCCGCTCAAATATCGGTCGAGATTCTCCGCAAAATCTGCTGGAGCCTGAATCTTAATTTGCTTGAGCTTTGAGAGTGCTCCCGCTTGCTGGTTCTGCGTTGGCCGATTTTGCTCCAGCTTTTGCTCCAAAAACTTCACAAAATCCAATACCTGCTGCTGCTGCTCCGGCGGTAGTGCCTGCATCGTTTGCATCACCTCTGCGATCAAAGGCGGCATCAATGGGTCAATTCTTGAGTCAGAAGGCTGAGCAACCATAGGAAAATTCCGAGTCGAGCGCAATTGCCTTCATTATGCCACCGTCACCCCAGGGGGAGCGAGCTCCACCCACGCATCCCCTCTTCCCTGCCTTCAATACCACAGGCCATCCAACCCCTCACCTCTGAGCCGCACGTCTTTGGAGTTAACCACCAGCTCCTAAGACTCGATCTACCGATAGCTCTCCGTCCAACAGCGCCACCGTTCCGGCTGTGATAATCCTGCGGTTTAGATAGCCAAAGCTGCTGCCAATGGCTGCTGGCTCGCTGTAGACCTCCAAACAGCAGTCGGGCAGATTGAACAGCCAGTAGAGCGGAATCTGGGCCTCGGCATAGAGCGACAGCTTCACCGTCCGGTCATACTCCAGCGACGAATCCGCCACCTCGATCACCAGCAGCGTCTCCTCTGCCGTGGGATGGGCCGTCGCATAGTCATCTTCCCGGTTTTGCACAATCGAGAAATCGGGTTCCGGTTCGCCGTCAAAGGCAATGCGGATGGGTGATTGGCAGCGCAGCGTTGCCTGTTCGCCCACCAATGGAACCAGCAACCTGATCAAACGGGTGATACAAGTCTCGTGCGCCGTACCTCTAGCCGCCATTTCAAATAACTCTCCGCGAATCAGCTCAATCCGGTCATCCTCCCGCAGAAAGCCCAACTCTGTGAGGCAGTGGTAGTCCTCGACAGTGAAGCGTTTGGGGCGAGCTGGGGGTGAGGTTTGGGTGGTTTGCATGGGAGGGGGGGATGGGGAGGTGGGGGAGATGGGGGGTGTCAGAATTTTATGCTGGTTCAACAATTTGCTGCGTATTTCGCCCGCCCGCTAGATAGGGTTTTCAGTACACTTTAGTGTACTTGCTTTCATTAGCCCGCAATTTATTCGCGGGCGGAACAGGCAGCCAAACGGCACAGAGAAATTTACAGACTCTAGGCATCATCAAAGACAATTGCCCCCATTATGCCAAACGCCCACCCCTCACCTCCCCATCCCCCCTGCCCCTGATTCTTGCAGAAACTGCTCAAACTCCCGCAGGGCCACACTAGACCCCGCTATCCAGGAGCGCTCTACATAGCGAGGCAACTGCCGCTTCACATCCACCGAAGAAAACGTCGGGCTGGTTGTCTGCTCCTCATAGCCAGCAGCCGTCAAAACATAGATAGATAAGACCTGCTGGCGATAAATCCACAGTTCCGGCACCCCCAGGATCTGATAGATTTCCAAATCAGTCGGCGAAGTCAAATCCATCTCAATTGCCAGATCGGGTGGCGGATCTTGGCTGAGGTCGATTCGCTCCTTGCCCAGCATGGCCTGCCAGTTCTGAATATAGAAACAGGCACCTGGCTCAGCTCCAGCAGACCGCGATCTCTTCAGGGTAATCGGATGTGAACTATCCCACTCGCGCCCCTGATAGCGCAGCATCGCTTTCACCAGATCCACTAGAATATCAATCCGCCGACCATGCCCAGCCAGGGGAGCCATAATCGAAATTTCCTGTCTCTCTGCGTTAAGAGATCTCCAAGCAAAGAATGATCCAACGGCTAGAGTAATTTTCTGAGGATCTCGACAAGCTCTCTTGGTGGTCACTAGGCGCTGAATCTATTGACCGCCAAACCCCTACTGGATCAATCTTTCGTTGGAGGTCTCTAACATCAAGGATTGAGTCTAAGTTTACACCTCGGTTTTGGCCTGCATCGCGGGCTGGGGCTGGGGCTCGAACTGGAACAGGGAGTAGACCACATTGCGGCGAATGTTGGTCATCATTTCCAGGAACAGCTCATAGCCTTCGCTCTTGTATTCAATCAGCGGGTCTTTCTGGCCGTAGCCGCGCAGGCCCACCGATTCACGCAGCGAGTCCATTTGCTGGAGGTGTTCGCGCCAGAGGGTGTCGATTTGCTGGAGGGTGAAGAAGCGCTCGGCCTGACGCATCAAACCGGGCTTAGCCTGATCTACCTGGGCTTCCTTGATATCGTAGGCAATGCGGGCCTGCTCATGCAGGAAAGTCTTGATTTCGCCCGTAGACAGGTCGGCCAACTGCTCCGGCTCCAGGTCTTGCAGCAGGTAGATGAATTCCTTTACCTTTGCTACCACCTTATCCAGTTCCCATTCTTCCGGGGGCAGGTCGGGGTTGATATAGGCATCGACAATATCGTTCATCGTGCGTTCGATATATTCGATCACCTTTTCCTTCAGGTCTACCCCTTCCAATACCCTGCGGCGTTCAGCGTAGATGGCGCGACGCTGGTTGTTCATCACCTCGTCGTATTCAAATACCTGCTTGCGGATGTCGTAGTAGTAGGTTTCGACCTTCTTCTGCGCCCCTTCCAGAGAGCGGGTCAACATGCCCGACTCGATTGGCATGTCCTCTTCCACCTTAAACATTTCCATCAAGCGGCCCACCCGGTCGCCGCCGAAGATCCGCAGCAGGTTGTCCTCCAGGCTGAGGAAGAAGCGGGTTGAACCCGGATCGCCCTGGCGTCCAGCCCGGCCCCGCAGCTGGTTGTCGATCCGGCGGGATTCGTGGCGCTCGGTGCCGATCACATGCAGGCCGCCCAAACTCACCACTTCCTCGTGCTCGGCGTCGGTATAGTGTTCGTATTCCTGGCGAATCAGCTGATAGACTTCCCGCAGTCGCAGAATCACCTGGTCGTCGGTGGGGGCTTTCTCAGCGGCAGTAGCCACCTTGTCTTCCGCCTCCAGTTCCGCCAGGCGCTGCATGCCGTACTGCTCCACAGCAAAGTCCACGGCCTCGCGCAGCTTTTGCTGGATGGGTTTGCTCAGCTCTACCGGGAAGATCTGGGGCGAGGCTTTCCAGGTTTTCACCTTGCCGCCCGTCGCAAAACCCTGCCCACCCCGGCTGCGGCCATCGCCCTGCACGGTGGTCGTCACCCCAAAGCCGTCGTCCTCGGGCCGCACAATTCGAGGCATGAAATATTCCCGCAGCTTCAGGCGAGCCATATAGTCGGCGTTGCCGCCCAGGATAATGTCGGTGCCGCGTCCGGCCATGTTGGTGGCGATGGTCACAGCTCCCTTGCGTCCGGCTTGGGCGATGATTTCCGACTCGCGCTCCACGTTTTCCGGCTTGGCGTTCAGCAGGTTGTGGGGAATTTTGCGCTCGGCCAGCAGGCGCGACAGCAGCTCCGATTTTTCAACGCTGGTGGTGCCAACCAGCACCGGACGGCCC
>JBJTUI010000691.1:0-4445 GCA_046080625.1 Elainella sp.
GGCCAGAAACTCGTGGTCCTGGCTGCCCGTCAGGACAAAATCGCGGTAGACCTGGAGGACAAAATCGCTGCCCAGATCTTTCCAGAGGTTGCAGTCCTGGTAGCTGGTGTAGTTGGTTTTCTCCCAGACATGTTCGTTGGGGGCACCCAGGTCGTGGGGGGTGGCGTTTTGGGCCTTGCGCAGGGCTTCCGGGCTGGGGACGCCCAGGGTGTGATAGTAGCCAATGGTGCGTTTGCGACTGTCTTCTGCCGGAATGGCGCGGGCAAAGGCCCGCAGGATCGCCTTGTCTAAATCGGGAAACAGGTAGAGCAGGGCAAACGAGCCGTAGAGCCGCACATCCAGGCTTTCGTACCAGCGGTAGTCGAGGCATTCCAGCACGGCAAACTGGCCCACCGGGTCGCGCTCGGTCGCCGCAGACCAGAGGCTGCCGCCGCTGCACAGGTCATAGAGCTCGTTGAACAGGGCCATCTTGAACCAGTCGGGCAGATCGGCGCGATCTAGAATCGGCTGCTGCCAGCCCTGGATCTGGGTCTGCCAGGTGCGGTACTGTTGCAGGGCAGTCTGGCCAATTGCCCAGGCGTTTTGACCGTCGCAGCCAAAAAAATCCGTGTAGCGCCGCCGGTAGAGTACGCCCTCGGCAAATTCGGTGACGGGAAAATCCCAGGCAACGACAAAGGGAACGGTGCGCGTCTCGCCCGGAGCCAGCCGGACGCGCAGGGCAATCGCCGCCCCAATCTGTTCGCCTTCAAGCGCGGGGGAGTCGTCGGCCCGATTGGGCAGGGAGCCATTGATCGCAAAGGACTGCCAGAGGTCGGCCCCGTCGCCTGCCGGATTCCATCGCGAGTGGTAGAACAGTTCTGCCCCAGACGGATCGGTGAGGAGGGCAAACTGACCGTCGCCTTCCCCAGGCGGCTGGCTGCCGCTTCCCCCCAGAATGCACCCGGCCAGCGTTGTTTCTGACCGCCACTGGTTCCAATTGCCCTGGCTCTGGCCGATCCGGGGCTGGTATTCGTAGACCGGGCTGCCGTCATCCCGCACCTTCACCTCCGGCGCTTTCGAGGCATTGGTGAACCAGCCCACCAGGTTCTGCCAGGAGAGCATGATGCTCAGGGTCAGGGGTTGGTCGCCCGGATTGTGCAGCGTCCAGTTAAACACCGCGACCGGGTAGCTGGTTTCTTGGTAATTGTCGGGCACAATCGGCGAAAACTGTTCGCAGGTCAGCTCGGCGGTCAAAACGTTGCGATAGACAAACCAGCTGCGGGGATAGAAGGCGTGGTAGTCGCCGGTATCTCGCTCGGCGGTGCTGGCCGGATACCAGCCCCAGGCAGTCAGGCTGCCGTCTTGGGGGGCTTCGGTGCAGAGGGCGTAGGACTGCGGAGTGGCCCCGTCCACCTGCTCAAACAGGCTAAACTGGCAGGCCGGAATTGTGCCAAACCAATGTTCGCCGCCGTCCAGATGCCAGAGGTTAAACTCACCCCGAGGCGAACGGCCCACGCAGCCCGCTCCGAAGCCGCCCAGGGGCATACCGTGCCAGGGGCCGTCGTCGATGTTGCTGGCATAGCGGACGCGGTAGGGCTGGCTCCAGTCTAGGCCAAGGGTTCGACGCCAGGCGGCCTGCGGAATATTGGGGAAGAATGCAGAATTTGTCATCCCCCGATTTTACAGGCAGCAGCAGCCTGGACAAACAGTTGGCCTGCCCGGTTGAACCAACTAAGAAACTACAATTCCCCGATAGGGATATGCACCAATTTTGCGCTAGGTCTGATACAATTTTCAGCAACTGCTGGTTTTAGAATTATCACTACCCGGTGCTGTAGTCACTCCAGAGCAGCTTTTTCGGTTTTCTCGCCATGACTTTCCCTGATTTGCTTCCCGCTTCAGAATCCAGCTTCTACTACTTCGCCTACGGCTCCTGCATGTGCCCAGTTGATCTGAAGCGATCGCTGAACGAAAACACCCACGGGTTTGTGATCGGCACGGCCCGATTAGACGGCTACCGGCTGGGGTTCTTCCGCCGCTCAGAGCGACGCAACTGCGGGGTGCTGGATATTGTCAAAGACCCGGCGGCCCATGTCCAGGGAGTGCTTTACGGTTTGCCTTGGCGGCTGAGTGCGGCCTTGGACGAACGCGAGGAGGGCTACTGTCAGGAGATGGTGCAGGTGACAAGCCAGGGGCAGCGCTATCGCCAGGTGCGCACCTACAGCGTGATCGATAAACTCAGTGTCGAACATGCCCCCAACGATTGGTATTTCAATGTGGTGCTGCGAGGCGCGGTCACCTGCGGTCTGCCGGAGCAATATTGCTGGAACCTGTTTCACCACATGCACCAGCTTCAGCAGGGGAATGGGAGATTGTTGCAGTCTGCCTATGGCTCTGTCTGAGTTTTCATCTGGGCAGGCAAATTTTGCAGGACTCATGGTTCGGTGGGGGTAACAGAATCTCTAACTGAGTCCGCAGAGGCGTGAGTTCAGATTGAATAATTGCCCAAATTACATCTTGATCGACTTCACCATATCGATGAGCCACAACGTTGCGTAGACCAACAATCCTTTGCCAGTCAATCTCTGGGTAGGCTTGCCTGAACTCTTGGGAGATTCTGCGAGCCGCTTCTCCAACAATCTCAAACTGGCGCTCTACAGCACTGATGGTACGAATATCGTTAAGGGTGCATCTAGAGATTGGGGGAGTACAAGGATAGTACAGGAAGGGCGTCAGAACCAGAGGTGGCAAAGCGTCCATTCATCCAGTCCAACCTCAACCTCAGCAGATGATTGAAGCCATCCTCACTCCAACGCATCCCAGTTCCTTTGAAGCGTTGGGCAATCAACCCCTTACAAGCACTCTCAATTAGCCCAGAATCCAGCGGTAAATTTAGCGCCTTGAACTTGCGATACTGAACATGTGCCAGATGAGTCTGGAGATAGTCTTGAACCTGCCTTAATACAGGTATTGCAGACCTGGGAGTATTGTCATAGTGAATCAGTTTGTCTAGTTCTTGAATAATCCGATGAGCATAGCCCTGTCTCAATTGATGACGCATTCGAGCTAACCATTGTTGCGGACTCCGGGTAGATAGCGTTTGACCATAGGCAGCAGCAGCTTGAGCTAAATGTTGCACCGCATGGTAAAAGTCCAAAATGCCGACTGCCCCTTGAGCAAACTGCTCCTGATAGACACGCCATAGCCCTTTGGCTCCATCGCTAATCCAGGCTGACGCTATCTCAGGACTCCAGCCTTGACGCAGGGCTTGAGCTTTGAGTAAGGATGCCAAGGCATCGACATCTCCCAAAACGGCCACCAGTCGTCGTTGACCCAGTTGTGTTTTGTTTCTTTGCTCTCTGGTGCTACTTTGGTAGCGAGTCACCAGTCCGACTTTGACTTCTCGCCACACCACTGCCCCTTGAGGGGTTTTGGGCTGGGTTCGAAATGGTACTGTGATACCGTCAGCAGCAATCAGCATCGGCAGTTGTGCCAACTCGTCATTGAGCGGTTCCAAAGCAACTGTATCACTCTGATTGGAGCATCCTTCACCCTGTTGCTGCGTCCAGTTCCAGATGCTCTGTGGGCTGATGGCAACACCACAAAGTTGATCTAGTATCACTGCGGCCAATTCAAACGGTACAATCACCGCTAACAGCAGTCCTAGGCGTTGCAATTCGCTCGATGTAGCTTGATTGGGCAAGATACCCAGGCGCTCATCAAACGGTGCAACTTGTTCAATCTTGCAATGATGGGGACAACGACCTACCCGGCGATGCCAACAGACTTCTCCGACCAAGGTTTGAACTTGGCGCCCTTGAGGGCCTTTTGAACACAAAGGACTGCTGCATCTGGGACATCTGCCCCAGTCAGTCGGTGCAGTTGCCCTCTGTTGCAGCTGAGATTCAACCAGACATCGAGCAATTTCCATGCCGATCTGCCTTGCTTGAACGACCAGAGCAGCTAGGGAGGTAGCTTGGCTTAGCTGAGCGCAGGTTTGTTGCCAGTCCACTCGTTCTGGCAAGAGTTGAGCAACAAGAGTTAGCATGAGGGTAAGTTTTGAATAACGGGGTAGCTGATCTGGCTGCCCTTTTTTCTTCAATTTACCCTAACCTCTGCCGTACTACTCCCTGTACTCCCCTATCCCTTGGATGCACCCCACACGTACTTCGCCAATCAAGGGACACGGACGCTCATCAAAGCAAACCACCGGGCGTTTGGAGTCATATCTCTCCCCATACAAGTCCAATAAATCCTCCGAGCTATGTTCAGAAGTGGTGTATGAGGAAAGGAGAAGAAAGGGCGTATCCTGCTGGATAGGAAACAAAACAACCAGACGAGGATACACCATGAAACAAGACAATCTTAGGGCATTTCCAGCTCAAGAAACATCAGCATCGTTCACCGATGCGCTGAGCGAACTGGTACGCCAAGGAGCACGTCAGATCATCGCCCAAGCGGTTGAG
>JBJTUI010000692.1:0-6168 GCA_046080625.1 Elainella sp.
AGCGGATTTGGTACACGCAATCACTCCCTCGTTGAACTTTCATACTCGCAAGTATAAGTCCAACTTGCCGACCTGTCGGTCGGCGGGCTGCTTATCCCAATCGCAGCAAGCTGCGGGGTATGCGCAGCCGTTTTTAGATCAGAAGATCATGATCTGTGCCGTTATCTGCCCGTTAAGTGGTGGTACGTTTGCCCTAAATATGTCAAGCAATGCCAAGCAGGTTTTGGAGGTCTGGCGCTGGAACCGGCTTGTCGAGCCTGGAGTAAGGTAGGGGCGGCGATTTCGCCCTATCTATGGCCCACTGCATCAAGGTGGTGCTGAAGCCAGACGCCTAAGATAAGGACACTGCTCTATCAACGGCTGGGGTATCATCAGCGCTCTGTCTGAAGCTGGCGACAAAACATCAGTACAATAAAGTATTGGATTTGGTAGTAGCCATGACGCCAGAGCTGCTAGACGACGAGATCATCACCGAGCTGGACATCAGCCACCTGGTGATTGAGGATGATACCCCAGTGGACAATTTTCAGTCAGAGATCCAACAGCGCCTGTTGGTTGAACCGCTCTATAGCTCCAAAGCTCTGCCAGCACCGTTTCTGGCTGCGGCCAATGTGGGCCTGTTTTACAAGCTCAACGGCGACCCCATCGTCCCGGACATGATGCTTAGTCTGGGCGTCCAGCGGGCCGACGACTTCTCCGAACGGCGCAACCGCTCCTACTTTGTCTGGGAATTTGGCAAAGTTCCAGAGGTCTGCATCGAAGTCGTTTCGAATGCCGAAGGTGATGAACTGACCCTGAGTCAGAAATCGCGCCAGAAAGCAAAAACTACCGCCAAGAAAGCGATCTATGCCCAAATTGGCGTTCGCTACTACGTCGTTTTCGACCCGCTTCAGCGGATTCAAGGCCGTGACGACATGAACGGCGCACTGCTGCGCGTCTGGTCAATTTCGCCTGATGGCTATCCCGAACTCACCCCGCCAGAAGGCATCACAGCCCCCGGACAGATCATCTGGCTGCCCACGGTTGGACTGGGCCTGACTCTCTGGGAAGGTCAGTTTGAAGAAGCCGTGACTCGCCTCTGGCTGCGCTGGTGCGACCAAGCGGGTCAAGTGATTTCTACCGGAGCCGAACGTGCCGACCGACTAGCCGAACGCCTGCGCGCTATGGGAATCGATCCGGATCAGGTTTGAACCTAAAGCTCTGCGCGAACCGGAGCAGGGGCAGCACTGGACGCAGGCCGCAAGCTCTAGATCTACCTCTATGAACCACTTCTAATGCCCCACCTCTTGCAAGTAGCCGGGCTTAGGGCAGTTCAGAGTCGCAGCCGGTACCCCGCCCCTCGCACCGTTTCTAGTCGGTCATCGCCAATTTTGCGGCGCAGGTGGCCGACATAGACATTCACAATATTGCTGCCAGGGTCGTAGTCATAGCCCCAGATCCGGTCGAGCAGCTGTTCGCGGGTCATCACCTGCATAGGGTGGCGTAGAAACACCTCCAGCATCAGGAATTCGCGGGTTGAAAGTTCAATCGGGCGGTCGCCCACCCAAACCTGGCGGGTCAGCAGATCGAGCGTGATATCAGCCACCCGCAGCTGAGTGTCTTCTGCTTTCTTGACCGGACGCTGGTTGCGCAGCTGCACTCGGACTCGGGCCAGCAGTTCCTCAAATCGAAACGGCTTGGTCATGTAGTCATCCGCGCCCCCCTCTAGACCCGCGATCGTGTCATCTAGGCCATCTCGGGCCGTCAGGATGATAATCGGCAGTTCAGCCCCCTGCCCCCGCACCGCTGCCAGCACCTTCAATCCATCGGCATCGGGCAGGCCCAAATCCAGAATCAGCAGGTCAAAGTCGTCGCCGCTGGCTAGGTCGATGGCTTGTCTAGCGGTGTTCACGATTGTGGTCACGTAGCCGTTCGCTTGCAGGCCGGTTTCCAGAAAGGAGGTGATGCGCGGATTGTCCTCGGCGATCAGGATGCGATTCATGGGGAGTCGGGGAGTTTAGAGGATGAAGGGGAATGACAAGGGTAAAGGTAGAGCCTGTTCCTGGCTGGCTTTGCAGCTCAACTCGACCGTGGTGGGCCTGCACAATCGCCTGCACAATCGACAGACCCAACCCGTGACCTTCAAACTGATGATCCTGGTTCGTGCCGCGAGTAAAGCGCTCAAAAATTCGCTGCTGGTCCTGAAGCGCAATGCCCTCGCCCGTGTCGCGCACCCAGAAGAAAGCCTGGTCGTCGCGCACCGCAGAGCCCAGCGTAATTGTGTCGTCTGTTTGAGTATGGCGAATCGCGTTCTGCACCAAATTCATCACCGCCTGGGTCAAGCGCTGGCGGTCACAGCGAATCGGACTCAGCCCTTTGGATTCCAGCTTCCACTGCCGATCGGCCATAGAGCGAGCCTTCAGGTACAGCTCCTCGGTCATCCAGTCCAGCTCTTCGGTTTTGAGATGCAGGAAGTTGGGATTTTCCGTTTTAGCCAGCAGCAGCAAATCGTTGACCAGTCGGCCCATCCGCTCCAGCTCATCCATCACCAGCGCTACCGTTTCGGGCTGGCGCTCTGGGCGATATTGCAGCATTTCCAGGTGGCCCTGAATCACGGTGATTGGGGTGCGCAGCTCATGGCTAGCGTCCTTAAGAAACTCTTTCTGGCTCTCGAAGGCAACTTGCAGCCGGTCTAGCATTTCATTAAACGTGGTCGTCAGCTCGGCGATTTCATCCTTTCCCCGCACCGGCAGCCGCTGGGTCATGTCGGATTCGCTGATCGACTGGGCGGTTTGAGTGACCTGCCGCAGGGGAGCCAGCACTCGCCCCGCCGTAAACCAGGCAAAGATCAGCGACAGCCCCAGAAACAAACCGACATCGCGACCGAGTTGGAGCAAAGCTTCCCGCCCCTGCTGAAAGTCAGCGGTCGCATCGTAGAGCACCACCAGCGTTCCCGGCTGTTTTCCCGGCAGACGAAACGGCTGGGCGACATATTGAAACCGCTGGTTGTCTGTCTGCACCTGCCCAGAGCTACGCTGTTCCACCCCTGCCCAGCGGGCAATCAGGTCTGGCTGCTGCAATAGGATAGGGGGCTGCCCGGAGTAGGAGCGGTAGTCATGCAGCTGCCCGTTGATCAGGGTGATGAAATACTCGTCGCGGGTGGGCGCATAGATATCCAGGAAGGCCCCAAAGATCCGATCGGTGACTGGAAACAATTTGCCCATCCGCTGCCGGCTTTCGACAAACACATCGAACTGGTCAAGCTGCTGGTTCATATCCAGGTTGGCCCTGGTGATAATGCTGTCGCGGTAGATCCGGTCAGCGGCACTGACGGAAATCAGCGTCACACAGCCAGCCAGAAACAAATACCAGAGCAGCAAGCGAGTCCGAACACTAAACAGCCAGCGATGCCAACCGGGAGCAGCCACCTTCAGAAGCGGCGTCAATTTGCCTGAGCGGGATGGGGTGGGTTGAGGCTGTGTCATAGGGGTAGGGAGGAATCAGGTCAAGCAAACACCGTGGCCCGCAGAAGATGACAAGTGAAGATGGCAAGTTTGAGCTGAATAATTCTGGAGGATGCTCAGTCATTATTTTGAATTATGACGATCAGCAGAGGATACCGTCAAATGCTCGCCTCAAGCCATCACCTCCTGCTATCGAGTCAAGCTATCGGGTCAAGCTATCGGGTCAAATAACCGCCGTTGATCCAGATCGTTTGACCCGTAACCCACTGGGCGCTGGGCAGGGCCAGGAATTCGACCAGCGGCACAATATCGCTGATTTCACCTAACCGCCGGGCCACCGAGAGATTGGCGGCAAATTGCGTCGTCTCAGGGGTTTCCATGCTGTGGAAGAACGGCGTGTTGACTGGCCCTGGCGAAACTGCGTTGACCGTGATGCCGCGTCCGCCCAATTCTCGCGCTCCCATTCGGGTCATTTCTTCCACAATCGCCTTGCTGCCCGCATAGGCGGCATAGTTGGGTGCAGCTCCGGCCAGCAGCGAGGTAGCAATGTGGATGATGCGGCCATTGTCAGATAGACGGCGAGCGGCTTCGCGCATACAGAGAAAGTTGCCACGAGTGTTGATATTGATCATCCGCTCCAGATCCTCATCCGTGACTTCGGCAATCGGTTTCTTGACGATCGCTCCGGCATTATTGACCAGAATATCGGCGCGGCCAAAACTCTCGAAAGCTTGATCAAACAGGCGCTTCACGGCCTCAGACTTGCCCAAATCTCCCTGCACTAAAACGGCTCTGCTTCCCTGCTCCTGCACCAGCCTCGCGGTTTCCTCGGCCTCGGCAACCGTTTCAGGGCGATGATAATGCACAACCACATCGGCTCCATGGCGGGCTAGGGCCACCGCAAACCCTCTGCCCAAATTGGCTCTGGCTCCCGTAACGATTGCCACCTTGCCCGCCAGCTGCCGGTCTGGATTGGTGATGGCCTGCGCGACCGGCTGGGTTGGGTCAACTCCAGCAGGATTGGCCAAATTGCCAGATTGGGCGTTGGCCTTACTGGCCGCGACTACCCCCAAAAAGCTGGTCGCACCGATGGCACCCGTGGTCAAGAATTTGCGGCGGTTGGTGGTCATGGTTTTACTCCTTGAAAAATATTAAGTGACTGGGCTGGATCAAATCGAAGAGGGCTTGAGGGAGGGCAGAGGATAAACCTTTTGCAGGGGCACAGCCCTCAAACCCCAATAGTTCTGTGGATCATTACACCGAATTATCTAGAGAGATAATGGCTGAATGACAAGTGATCAATTAGGACTATCTGAACGAAAAGAATTCCTGGTCTAGTTCAAACGGTGAAGCTAACAAAGCCAGGAACTACAGCTCCTCTCAGCTATAGAGCAGATTTTCCTGGTGGGACTGCTCAAATCGCGAACTGAGCGCACTCAACGTCTCTTGATGTTCCCGCTCAAACCGAGGATTCAAGGCGTTCAGAGTTTCCCGCCGTTCCTGTTCAAACCGTTTGTTCAATGCGTTTAGCGTCTCTTGATGTTCCCGCTCAAATCGAGGGCTGAGGGCGTTCAATGTTTCCTGCCGTTCTTGATCAAATCGGGGACTGAGAGCGTTCAGATTTTCCCGCCGTTCCTGTTCAAACCGAGGATTCAGAGCGTTCAGATTATCTCGGTGGGACTGCTCAAAGCGTTGGTTGAGGGCCATTGTAGGAGCAGCAATCGCGTTCAGAGCCACAACAGACAAACTGGCAAGCATGAAGCGTTTCATAATTGGGACTCCTTTGTAAGGGGGTAGAAAACTGAACTGAGTAGAATGAACCTGCGGGTCAGGCTGCCGTTTGGGTTGTGCGCTTTCCCGCTTGATTTGTAGTTTTACAAGCGGCAATAAACCCTAGATGAAACTAAGGTGAAAGAATTTTTATCAATGCCCTGTCACCTTTTCAATCAGGTGAAGCGCCTAAAACTGAAGCGCAGCGCCCCTGTTTTTCCTATCTAATCTGAATGGGAAACACTGTAAGTAGGTGATTGACAGCGGGAGAGGCGTAGTCTATCCTAGACAGTAACTTTTACGGCATCAAACCTGACATGAGCCTCCCTTCAGCTTGAGCAGCATTTTCTAGCTCGACATCCCTAGCTCTACAGTTCTAACCCTAAAGTCCCAGCTCCAAGTCTTTGCCGCTTTGAGCGCAATGGCCAAGATTCACCGGATCTGCTCAGCTCTAGGTTATGATTCTTCTCAGTATTTCCTACCCATGAAGCTATAGCTCTGCCCTGTGATCCAGCCTCTTGCCTAGATCACGGCCTCTTATCTGAATGCACAAACGCTGTCGGTGCGTGAATATAGGCGCAAAGATACTCTGTAGTATCCGCCTAACGTACATGCAATACTCGTAACTCTCCAGGCTGTGATTGTGATACTTTCCAGCCTGTGATATTCCTGCTCAAGCTTTTCGCGAGCCGCAACTTTCTGCCTATTCAGACCTGATGACAGCAGATCGCTGTGCTGTTCGGCGCTGATTGCACTTGACTCATTGAAATTAGTCCAACCTGTTATTCAACCAGGAGGTATACCCATGCCGCAGCGTCCCTATTTGTTGGCAGAAGGGTTGTCCTATGTGCTGCCATCCGCTCGCGCCCTGTTCGAGGGAGTGCAGCTGAGCTTAACTACAGGCGAACGAATCGGTTTAGTAGGCGCAAATGGCGTTGGTAAATCAACCCTGCTG
>JBJTUI010000693.1:0-5761 GCA_046080625.1 Elainella sp.
TCCGTCGTATTGGTGCAAGAACCTATCCTGATTTACTCAAGGCATTAGAGACGGCGTTCATAGAAGTGACAAAAGAGGATTTCTTAGGCTGGTTTACACACTGCTGCTACTGTACTGAACAAGACTGATAATCGCTATAACAGCAGTTGTAAATAGAAGCTTAAATTCTTGCGCGTAGGCGCTAGGATAACCTCCAATTAATTGTGTTAGTGGAAAATCGAGCTGACCAAGAATCTTAATGCAGTCGATTGACGCCTTTAGGCAGCTTGTACGAATAAGTTGATCACCTGGATCGGTCTACTGGCTTGAACAAGGGGCTTAAGCCCCTTGCCTGCTCAGGTTATTTTTACAAGACTCCTTAGTAAAACGCTTTGAAAGTTTGAACGCCGCAGCATCACGTTAAGGAGACGACCATGACCCAAACAGTTCCCTCATCTCAGACGAGTGTCGGTTCACCTCAAGCTGGCGGGGTTTCGCTGGTAGCGCCCCTGTCCGGGCGGCTGATTCCGATCGAGAAGGTGCCCGACCCGGTATTTGCGGAAAAGATGGTTGGGGACGGCATCTCAATCGATCCGGTCAGCCAAACTCTGGTTGCTCCCTGCGATGGTGAAGTGATCCAGCTTCACCCCTCTTGTCACGCCGTTACCGTCAAAACGGCGGAAGGGCTGGAAGTGCTGATGCATATTGGTCTGGACACGGTGACGCTCAGAGGCGAAGGCTTCAAACCCCGCGTTAAGGTGGGCGACCGGGTGCGGACGGGTGACCCGCTGATTGAGTTTGATGCCGACTATGTGGCGCTGCATGCCCGCAGTCTGCTGACCCAGATCGTGATCACCAACAGCGACCAGGTGGCCCGCTTTTCGCCCTACTCGGGCGACGTCACCAGCGGCTCAGATGTGGTGCTGGAGCTGAGTCTGGCCGGGGCGGGTGAGGTCGGAGTGGCCCAGACGGGCGCGACCGTCACCTCCGATCCGATTATCGTGCCCAACCCAACCGGACTGCATGCCCGTCCGGCGGCGGTGCTAGTGAACCTGGCCAAGACATACCAGTCCGACATCCGGCTGAAGCGGGGCGATAAGGACGTGAGCGCTCGCAGCGTTGTGGGGCTGATGGGGCTGGAAGTGGCCCACGGCGATACGGTGCAGCTGACGGCTACTGGCCCCGATGCCGACGCGGCGATTGCTGAACTGAGCGAAGCCCTGCGAACGGGCCTGGGAGAAGAGGGCGCTAAACCCATCGCGGCCCCGGCCAGCGTTGCCACCCTGACTGCCTCCCCGCCTCCCCCCCGCCCCCGCTCCGATGACCCCAACCTGATTCTAGGTGTCGCGGCCTCGCCCGGCGTAGCGGTGGGATACACCTACCGGGTGCAGCACCAGGAAATCAGCGTTGCCGAAACGGCGGCCAACCCCAACCAGGAGCGGCGCAAGCTAGAGCAGGCCGTCGATCAGGCCAAGGCGGAAATTGAGGCGCTGAGAGCCAAGGTGCATGGTCAGGCGGATGCGGGCAAGGCGGCGATTTTTGCAGCCCACCTGGAGCTGCTGGAAGACCCGGAGCTGGAGGATACAGCTACCAACCTGATCGACAAGGGCAAGAGTGCCGCCTTTGCCTGGAAGCAGTCCTACAGCGCCCAGGCCGAAATTCTCTCGAAGCTGAAGAACGAACTGCTGGCGGCGCGGGCCACCGATTTGCGCGACGTGGGCGGGCGGGTGCTGCGGATTTTGACGGGAGTAGCCACAGAAACCGTCTCCTATCCCGACAACAGCATTCTGCTGGCCGAAGATCTCACCCCTTCCGATACGGCCACGATGCAGGCGGGCAAGGTGCTGGGCTTCTGTACCGTCGGCGGCGGCGCGACCTCCCACGTCTCGATCCTGGCCCGCTCCATGGATATTCCGGCCATCGCCGGGGCCGAACCTCGGATCATGGATTTGCCCAACGGCACGCCCGTGATTCTGGACGGCAGCAAGGGCAAGCTGCGGCTGCATCCCTCGCCCGATGAGATGGAGCGGGTGCGGCAGAAGCAGGTGCGGCTCAAGGCCCGACGCGAGGTAGAGCTGGCCCAAGCCCACGAGCCCGCCATCACCAAGGACGGCCATCGAATTGAAGTCGTGGCCAACATCGGCAACCAGAAAGACGCGGAGAAGGGCGTTTCCCTGGGCGGAGAAGGCGTCGGCCTGCTGCGTTCCGAGTTCGTGTTCATGGAGCGAGACAGCGCCCCCAGCGAAGAGGAGCAGACCCAGATCTACAGCAACATTGCCAAGGTGCTGGGCAACCGGCCCCTGATCATCCGCACCCTGGACGTGGGCGGCGACAAACCCCTGCCCTACCTGCCGATTCCCCACGAGGAAAACCCCTTCCTGGGCGTGCGCGGCATTCGGATTGGCTTCGACCGGCCCGATATCCTCCGCACCCAGCTGCGAGCTATCCTGCGGGCCTCGACCCAGGGCAATGTCAAGGTGATGTTCCCGATGATCGCCACCCTGGAAGACTGGCGGATGGCCAAAGCCATGCTAGAAGAAGAGCGCCAAAAGCTGGGTGTGCCGCCGATCCAGGTCGGCATCATGGTGGAGGTACCCTCTGCCGCGGTGCTGGCCGAACAGTTCGCGAAAGAGGCCGATTTCTTCTCGGTCGGCACCAACGACCTGACCCAATACACCCTGGCCATGGATCGCGGCCACCCCAAACTCGCGCCCTACGTGGACAGCCTCAGCCCGGCGATCATGTCGCTGATCGGCATGGCGGCCAAAGCGGCCAACGCCAACGGCAAGTTCTGCGGCATCTGCGGCGGCATCGGCAGCGACCCCCAGGCCGTGCCAATCCTGATCGGTCTGGGCGTCAAGGAACTGAGCGTCAGCGTCCCCACCATTCCCAGTATCAAAGCCCAAATCCGCAGCCTCAGCCTAGCCGAATGCCAGCAGCTCGCCGCCCGCGCCCTGGCTGTGCAGTCCGGGGCCGAGATTCGCGACATGGTGCCGCTGGAGGATTAGGGATGGGGGAGATGGGGGAGATGGGGGAGATGGAGGAGATGGAGGAGATGGGGGCGTAAATCCAGACAACAACTGAACTGAACTGTTGTTTCGCTCCTTGCCCCCTACCCTAATATCTCCACCTCCCCACCTCCCCCATCCTCCCCACCTCCCCACCTCCCCACCTCCCCACCTCCCCACCTCCCCCCTACTCACCTCTCTCCCCAACCCTATGTTCAAAAAAGCATTTGCCCTATTGCAGCAGATGGGAAAAGCCCTGATGCTGCCCGTCTCGGTGCTGCCGGTAGCTGGTTTGCTGCTGGGTATCGGTTCCGCTAAGTTCAGTAAGCCAGAAGCGTTTGGCTGGCTGCCCGAGTGGCTGGCCACGATTATGAAAAGCTCTGGCGACGCGATTTTTGCTAACCTGCCGGTAATTTTTGCGATTGCGGTGACGATTGCCTTCACCGGAAATGACGGCGCTTCGGCCCTAGCCGCCATCGTGGGTTTTGCTGTGTTTGTGGCGGCTCTGGGTGCTGCTGCCCAGACTTTCTTTGGCTATATCACGCCCCAAGACCTGCTGGCGAAAGGGCTGGACCCGAATACGATTGGTCTGCTCAGCCCTCAAGAACTGGCGGCCAAAGGACTGCCGGAGACAGTGAATGTCTTGAAGCCTGTGCTGGGAATTAACACTCTGGATACGGGGGTGTTTGGCGGGCTGCTGGTGGGCTGTCTGGCCGCCTACCTGTTTAATAAATATTTTCGGATTCAGCTGCCCCAGTACCTGGGGTTCTTTGCGGGCAAGCGGTTTGTGCCAATCATCACGGGCCTCAGCGCCATTGCCCTGGGGATGCTGATGAGCGTGCTCTGGCCGCCGATTGGCAATGCGATTCAGACGGCTGCGAATGCTGCTGCTAACGGCCCCAATACGGCAGTCACCGCTGCGACCTATGGGGTGGTGGAGCGCTCGCTGCTGCCCTTCGGGTTGCACCACATCTGGAACGTGCCCTTCTTCTTTGAAATCGGTCAATTCACCGATCCGGTGACGAATCGCGTTGTTCGCGGCGATATCAACCGCTTCTTCGCCGGAGACAAAACCGCAGGCATTCTGGGCGGAGCCTACTGGTTCAAAATGTTTGGCCTACCTGGGGCGGCGATTGCCATGTGGCGGGCCGCCTATCCCAGGAACCGGGGCCGGGTCAGCGGTCTGATGCTCTCGGCGGCTTTCACCTCTTTCTTGACGGGAATTACCGAGCCGCTGGAATTCTCTTTCATGTTTGTCGCCCCCCAGCTCTACGCGATTCATGCCCTGATGGCCGGTTTTTGCCAGTGGCTGTTCCAGACCCTGGGCGGCAAAATGGGCTTTACCTTCTCCCAGGGTTTCATTGATTTCTTTCTGTTCAACAGTTTGGGAACCAAGTCCTGGCTGGTGTTGGCAGGGGGACCATTCTTCTTTGCCCTGTATTTTGTGATTTTCTACTTCGGCATCAAGCAGCTCAACCTGAAGACGCCGGGCCGCGAAGATGAGGTCGAAGGCGAGAGCAGCGAGGCCGTTACCCTGACCGGTGGCGCTGCCGAGATGTCGCGGGAATTGGTGCGGGCCTTCGGCGGACGCAGCAACATCGACCTGCTGGATGCCTGCATTACTCGCCTGCGGATCACGGTGAAGGACATGGGCAAGGTCAGCAAGGCACGTCTGAAGGCGCTGGGCGCTTCGGGGGTGCTGGAGGTGGGCAACAGCGCCCAGGCAATTTTTGGGCCGCGTTCGGAAAACCTCAAGACCGATATGATCGAGTACCTGAAAACCGCTGGCCCCGAGGCCGATGAAGCCTACAGTCCGGGCGCGGGTGATGGGACTCTGGCTCTGGTGAACGGCTCGGCCCACGGTGCTGCTGTCGATAGTTCGCCCGGTACGGTGGCGGTGGTCGAGCGCGACCCGGACGCAGACACCAAAGTGCGCAACATTCTGGCGGCCCTGGGCGGTGTGGGTAACGTTCGCAAAGTGGACGTGGTGGCTCTGACTCGCCTGCGGGTCGAAGTGGGCGACAGCGCCAGGGTAGATGAATCGGCCCTGAAGGCGGCGGGGGCTCAAGGGGTGCTGCGCCTGCCCGGCGGCAAACTCCACCTGCTGATGGGTCTGGGAGCTGACCAGTACGCCAGAGAGATGAAGGAGCAGATGGCGAGACTGTAACAGCCAGATGTAGCAGCTCAGATGTAGCAGCTCAGATATAGCAGCACAAATTAAATCCGGCCATCGTCAGGGTTGTCCTCAGCAGAACGCCCGCGATGACCGGATTTTTTTGGCTAGATTGGATCTCGGCTAAATTCAGAGGCCAAACACCGCCTACTGCACGGCCACCGCCTTATCGCCTACCTGAAAGCCCGCGCCGCTGACGATCCGACCCACGCCCGAGCGGGCATCGACCTCGGTCAGCTCGATCTGGCCAATCGGGGTGCTGACAGTCCGCAGCAGTTCGCCGGTTTGGGGGTCGCGGACTTCCCGTTCCACCCGCTCAATCGAGAGGGTCATGCCGGTGCGGAAGCCGTCCTGAGCCCCTTTGTTGATAATCACCGTATTGCCCGCCACGTCCGCCACCACCGCGTCAATCGCAGGCAAAACCTGGGGCTGGGCGGCCAGCCGCGACGAGGAGCTGACTAACTGGCTGGCCAGCTGATCCACGGCAATTTCGGCGGCTCCGCTCAGCAGCTCGTTGTCGTTGTTGGCGCTGTTGCCGCCACTGCCAAAGATCGAAATCGAAACGCTGGTGCTGCCCTGCTCCTTGGTGCCCGAGCCTTCG
>JBJTUI010000694.1:0-4768 GCA_046080625.1 Elainella sp.
CCGCAGGTGTTGAGCAGCTGGTGCTGGCTGGCTAATGCTTCAACTGCGGCGGTTTCCTTGGGGCTGGGCCGCCAGGGAGAGGGGTTGCCGCTATAGGCATAGTAGGTTTCGACCCCGTCAATTCCCAGGGCTGCTGCTGCCGGAATCAGCTCGTCGAAGGAGCGGCGATAGCGGGCTGGATGGGCCAAAACCGCCAGTCCGTTGGCCTGGTGGATAGCCGCAATCACGTGCTGAGCCTGGTAGAGTTCCCCCTGCACCGATTCTCCCTGGAGGTAGGGCTGGAGGCAGGGTGCATCCGGATTGAAAGCATAGGCGAGAATATGCACCTCGTCGTTCAGCAGATTGGCGCTAATTTCTGTACCCGTCCAAAGCTGCGGCAGGGGCTGATCCTGCTGGTCGAGCCACTGCTGGGCCTGTCTATAGCCGTTGACGCTGTGGTGATCTGTAATTGCCAGCCCTCGGAGTCCCACCTCTGTCGCCTGCTGGATCAGGGCCTGGGGCGTCAGACGGCCATCGGAGCAGACGGTATGCATGTGAAAGTTGAAAAACCGGGGACAGCTCTCTGCTGTAATGGCCTCGAACACTTGCCTCAGGCCGTTGGCATCCTGGGGGTTAAACGGGGAGTTAAACGGGGAGTTGGACTGCGCAACCCATTCCGGCAGGCCGGATTGTCGATCGGGAAAAGCGAGACTTTCAGCCGGGTCAACAGCCATACGTTTCCCTTAACGGTTGTTAACAATTTCTACTATAGCTGACTGGCTCTGCCGATGGCCCAGGCCAAACTGCGCGGGTGTTGAGGCGGCGCGGCTGAGCTAGGGGCCGTAGGGAAATTGCTCAGGCGGCACCCATTGCCCGCAAAATTGCCATGGCCTGTGCGGCGCGGTGGACAGGTACAAACAAATGGTCATGGTAGTAGGCCGACACAGGGTTGACGCTAATCCCCTGCTCTGCCAGCCGCTGGGTAATCGCCGCCAGAAAGCCGACCGCCTCCAGGCTGGAATGAACCGTCAGGGTAATCAGGCTGAACACCGCCTCGTAGGGCAGAGCTGCCGCATCGGCCTGGGAGCGCGGCAAAATCAGCGTCAGTCCTTCCGCCTCCCGGAGCCAGCCCACCGGCTGAAGCTGTGGATCGGCTGCCGTCCCTGGATCTATAGCTATCGTCACCGCAGCTATCGCCACCGCAGCTATCGTGGCCGCACCTGCTGCTACCGTACAGAAAACATATTCGCCCTCCTGAAGCTGGGGCTGCATCGTTTGCAGCAGTGTAGCCAGATTAGTTTCTCCTGTCATATTCTCCTGTCGTGGCGGCTCAGTCTCGGGTCAGCAGCGCCACGGCATAGACCGCAATGCCCTGCTCCTGGCCCACAGCATCCAGCCGTTCGTTGGTTGTGGCCTTGATGCCAATCAGCTCCGGCGATAATTCCAGTACGGCGGCTAGCTTGTCGCGCATTGCCTGAATATGAGGCTTGATCTTGGGTCGCTCAGCCACAATTACCGAATCCAGGTTGCCAATCTGCCAGCCCCGCTCGCGGATCAAGCCATTCACCTGGGCCAGGAGTTTCAGGCTGTCGGCCCCTTTCCACTGGGGATCGCTGGGCGGGAAATAGTGACCGATATCCCCCAGACTGAGTGCCCCCAGCATAGCGTCCATGATGGCGTGGGTCAGGACATCGGCGTCGCTGTGGCCCAGCAGCCCTAAATGGTGGGGAATCTGGACGCCGCCCAAAATCAGGGGCCGGTCGCTGACCAGCTGGTGAATATCGTAGCCGTTGCCAATTCGCAGGTGCATGGGTTCAGAATTGTTCAGGTCCAGTCCCATCCTACCTGAGTGCTGGTCGCCCCCGTCCCCAGGACAGAGGCAAAGGGCAACCAGCAGGGAAAAGCGGACCAGTTGCGGGACCGGGCCTACATCATGCCCATGCCGCCCATGCCGGGCATGCCCATACCCATACCGCCCATACCGCCCATACCGCCCATACCGCCCATGCCGCCCATGCCGCCCATGCCGCCCATGCCGCTCATATCAGGGGCAGCGGCTTTCTTCTCGGGTTTCTCGACCACCAGCACTTCGGTTGTCACCACCATGCCCGCAATCGAGGCGGCGTCCTGGAGGGCCGAGCGCACCACCTTAGCCGGGTCAATAATCCCGGCGCTGATCAGGTCTTCGTACTGGTTGGTCAGGGCGTTATAGCCCTGGGGCGCGGCCAGGCTTTTCACCTTTTCCACCACAACCGACCCTTCTACCCCAGCGTTCTCGGCAATCTGGCGCAGGGGTGCTTCCAGGGAGCGCAGCACGATTTCAGCTCCGATCTGTTCGTCGGGGCTGAGGGCCGCCTTGAAGGACTCCAGCTTCTGGGCCGCATGCAGCAGCGTCACGCCACCGCCGGGGACAATTCCCTGTTCCACCGCCGCTTTGGTGGCGTTGAGGGCATCTTCCAGGCGCAGCTTGCGATCCTTCAGCTCGGTTTCGGTGGCGGCCCCGACCTTGATCACGGCCACGCCGCCCACCAGACGCGCCAAGCGCTCTTGCAGCTTTTCGGTGTCGTATTCCGAGTCGGTTTCGGCCAGCTCGCGGCGAATCTGGGCAATCCGCGACTCCAGGGCCACCTTGTCGGGCGCGTCGGCCACAATTGTCGTCGTGTCCTTGGTGATCGTCACCTTGCGGGCGTTGCCCAGGGTTTCCAGGCTGGCCATGTCGAGGCTGAGGCCAATCTCATCCGACATCATCTGGCCGCCCGTCAGCACGGCAATGTCTTGCAGCACGGCCTTGCGGCGTTCACCAAACGAGGGAGCTTTCACCGCCACCACGTTCAGCACGCCCCGCAGCCGGTTCACGACCAGTGTCGCCAGGGCTTCGCCTTCAATGTCTTCCGCAATAATCAACAGCGGCTGTCCGGCTCTGGCCACGTTTTCCAGCACCGGCACCAGATCCTGGATGCTGCCGATCTTCTTGTCGGTGAGCAGAATCAGCGGTTTTTCCAGCTCGCAGATCATCCGCTCCGCGTCGGTGACGAAGTAGGGCGAAATATAACCCCGGTCGAACTGCATGCCTTCCACAATTTCCATCTCGGTCGAGAGAGATTTCGACTCTTCCACCGAAATTACGCCGTCCTGACCCACCTTGTTCATGGCTTCGGCGATCATCGCCCCCACTTCCGGGTCGCTGCCTGCTGCCACCGTAGCAACCTGTTCAATCGCCTTGCCTTCAACCGGTTTGGCAATCGCGGCAATTTCCTCAAGCAGCTTTTCCACGGTTTTTTCAATGCCGCGCCGCAAACTGACCGGGTTGGTGCCTGCTGCCACGTTGCGCAGCCCTTCCCGAATCATGGCCTGGGCCAATACCGTCGCCGTGGTGGTGCCGTCGCCAGCCAGGTCTTTAGTTTTGGAGGCAACTTCCTGGATCAGCTTGGCCCCGGCGTTTTCCAGCGGATCTTCAAGCTCAATTTCTTTGGCAATCGTGATGCCGTCATTAACAATTTGGGGAGCGCCGAATTTCGACTCCAGCACGACATTGCGCCCTCTCGGTCCGAGGGTAATCCGGACAGCATCAGCCAGGGCGTTGACGCCTCGCTCTAGGGCCTGACGCGATGCTTCATCAAAAACAACAATTTTGGACATAGATTTGGGTTCAGATCTCTCCACTGTAGACTTTAGCACTCAAGGTCATGGAGTGCTAAACCGGCAATGGAGGGAATGCCGAACTTGGGGTTCAGGTGGTTCCAGGCGCACCGCAAAATCCTCAGGTGCCACAGGCGTGAGGCCAGTTCACCCGACACCTGTAGCTTGAATCTAGTTTTAAGGCACTAGTTTTGGGGTACGGAGGAGCGTTTGAGCGTCTTGGTCTTGAACAGCAGCTCCATCGCGTAATCGGGCAGACCTTGCGGATAGTGGCGCAGGGTCAGCATGAGCACCTGTCCGGCCTTGGTCAGGTTGCCCCGCTTCAGGGCCTTGGGAATTTCGTAGGGCAGGTAGGGGCCGTAGATCTGCCGCCAGTGCTGTAAGCCCTCGCGATAGGCGGCCTCGTATTCAGGTTTGCCTTTGACGAACGCCCATTGTTCCTGAAAGATCTGGCCAATTGTGAACATAAACCGGGATGAGCCAGCGGTGGAAGATTGGTTGTTGCCATGCAGTCGGTAGGCGGCCACCACCTGGTTATGGCAGTAGGCTTCGAAGCGCTGGGTCAGCCGCAGGTAGAGGTCGTAGTCGTCACAGGCCTGACGCAGGGCGAGATTGAAGCCACCAATTGCTTCCAGGGCCTTCCGGCGAAACAAGACGGGGGCCGGTGTCGGGATGCAGTCGCCCTTGAGCAGAGTCAGGTAGTTGATCGCCTCAATCTGGCGAATTTGGGTGGGCTTGGGGTCCCCGTTGCTGTCGATTAGCTGGCAGTGGCCGGTGACAAAAGCGCAGTCGGGCCGTTGCTGCAAGCAGGCTACCCCGATCTGGATCGCTTCTGGCAGCAGCCGATCATCCTGATCAAAAAAGAGCACATAATCGCTTTGGCTGAGGTTTAAACCCGTCTGCCGGGCTGCCGCAACGCCTTGATTGGCCTGACTCACGGCCTTGATCTGGGGATACTTGCTGGCATATTCGGCCACGATGGCTTTGGAATGATCGGTTGAACCATCGTCTATAGCAGTCGAGGGGTTAGTTAGGACAGAATAGAGAGGCATCTTGACCCACTACTCAATCCCCCTGCCATGCCCAGTCCCTACAGCGATGACCTGCGTCAAAAAGTCCTCAATGCCGTTGACGGTGAATACTCTAAAAG